>DASQVN010000662.1:0-2829 GCA_035640755.1 Rhodopila sp. | reverse complement strand
GCCAGCAGCAGCTTCGGGAACAGTTTGGCAGCCTGATCGCACGGGCCGGGCGGCAGTGGCGGCGGGCGGTGGACCGGCGGCTGCAGCCGTTCGGCCTCACCGAGGCGACCTGGCTGCCGCTGATCTACCTGGCGCGGGCATCGGAGCCGATGCGGCAGAAGGATCTGGCGGCGGCGCTGGTGCTGGACGGCTCCTCGGTCGTGCGCCTGCTGGACGCGCTGGAGGCGGCGGGGCTGATCGAGCGGCGGCCGGAGAGCACCGACCGGCGCGCCAAGATCATCGCCGTGACCGGCCGGGGCCTGGGGATCGTCGACCGGGTGGAGGCGGCGTCGCGGGAGGTGCGGCATGCCACGCTGGACGGCGTCTCGGCCGAAGACATCGAGGCGGCGGCGCGGGTGCTGGAGATGGTCTGCCGGAATCTCTCGAAGCAACTGGACGGTGAAGCGTGACGGCCCAGGCCCAGGACGCCCCTGCCCAGGCCAAGACCGCACCGGCCGGCGACGCTTCGGCGCACCGGCTGGTGATCACGGTCTGCACCATCATGGCGACGCTGATGCAGTCGCTCGACAGCACCATCGCCAACGTGGCGCTCCCGTATATGCAGGGGACGATGTCGGCCAGCCAGGAAGAGATCAACTGGGTGCTGACCAGCTACATCGTGGCCGCGGCGATCATGACGACGCCGACCGGGTTCCTCGCCGCGCGGTTCGGGCGGACGCGGCTGTTCGTGGTGGCGGTGGTCGGGTTCACGCTGGCCTCGGTGCTGTGCGGGCTGGCGGAATCGCTGGGCGAGATCGTGGTGTTCCGCGTGCTGCAGGGTATGTGCGGGGCGGCGCTGGTACCGCTGTCGCAGTCGGTGATGTTCGACATCTACCCGGTGGAGCAGCGCGGCAAGGCGATGTCGATCTGGACCATGGGGGTAATGATCGGGCCGATCTTCGGCCCGATCCTGGGCGGCTGGCTGACGGAAAACTATAGCTGGCGCTGGGTTTTCTACATCAACGTCCCGTTCGGTATCGTAACGGCACTCGGGCTGCTGACGTTCCTGCGGGAGACGCCGCACGGGCACGCGAACCGGCTCGACTGGATCGGCTTCGGCGCACTCAGCCTCGCGATCGGGGCGTTCCAGACCATGCTCGACCGCGGCGAGACGCTGGACTGGTTCGGTTCGAATGAAATCATCCTGGAGGCACTGCTGGCCGGGGGAGGGTTCTATCTGTTTCTTGTGCAGTTCTGGCTCGCGCCAAAGCCGTTCATCTCGCCGCGGCTGTTCCGGGACCGGAATTTCGTCGTGGGCATCACGCTCTATTTCACCATGGGGCTGATCATGTACGCGACGCTGGCGCTGCTCGCGCCGTACCTGCAGGTGCTGATGGACTATCCGGTGGTGACGGCGGGCATCGTGCTGGCGCCGCGCGGCGCGGGGCTGATGCTGGCGGCGCTGGTCTGCGGCCGGCTGATCGGGCGGATCAGCCCGCGGACCCTCGTCGCGCTCGGCTTTGTCGTCGGCGCGTGGGCGCTGCACGAGATGACGTCATGGACGCCCGACGTGTCGGAATGGACGATGATCAGCGTCGGGTTCCTGCAAGGCGTCAGCATCGGATTCCTGACGATCCCGATCAATATCATTACATTCTCGACACTTCCGGCGGTGCTGCGGACCGAGGCGGCGGGGATCTATAGCCTGATGCGCAACCTGGGCAGCGCGATCGGGATTTCGGTGACCGGGGCGCTGCTGGCGACGAACACGCAGGTGAATCACGCGATCATCGCGGGGTTCGTGACGCCGTTCAACCGGGCGCTGCAGGCGGGGGCGGCGGCGCGGTTCTGGAACCCCGCCGCAGTGCACGGCGCGGCGCTGCTGAACCAGGAAGTGACGCGGCAGTCGCAGATCATTGCGTATGTGGATGATTTCAAGCTGATGCTGGTGCTGGCGGTCGCGGTGCTGCCGTTGCTGCTGCTGACGCGCTCCGCACGGCGGCGGGAGGCGGGGCAGTAGTGGGGCGTCCCGGCCCTGGGGGACGTGGTTCGTTGCGGCACCGGCGGGGGGTGGATGGCCGGGTCGAGCCCGGCCATGACGGAGAGGGTTCGGCGCGGTGCAGTGGAAGAAGGCGAAGCGGCGTCAGCAGTCCAGGCGATATACGCGGCGGGCGGTGTTGGCGAAGATGGCAGCCTTTTCCTCGGGGGAGCAGCCGGCGGTGATGCGTTTCAGGGCATTGAACAGGGCGGCGAAGCCGATGCCCATCTTCTCGACCGGGAAGTTGCTTTCGGCGATGCAGCGGCCGGGGCCGAACAGCTCGATGCAGGTTTCCACATAGGGGCGCCAGTGGGCGGCGAGTTGCTCAGAGGATGGCGGCGCATCCAGGCCCATGTAGTCGTAGGCGGCGAGGCGCATCATCATGCCGCCCAGCTTCATCGTTACGTTCGGGCATTTCGCAAGCTCGGTGACGCTGCGCTTCCAGTCGGCGAACACCTCCTCATCCTTGCCGGTGTAGCGGCCGTAGCCGAGGGGGCCGCCGCAATGGCCGACGATGATGTTGGTGCCCGGGAAGGCGCGGGCGAGGTCGGTGATATCGGGGATCTGCGGGTGGAAGGCCCACGCATCCAGCGACAGGCCGAGGGCGGAGAGCCGGGCGAGGCCGGCGCGGAAGTCGGGGCGGAGATACAGGCCGGGCTGCATGTCGGGCGCGCTGTTGCCGATCACCGGGTCGGCGTCGTAGCCGGCGGAGTGGCGCACGCCGCGGAACCGGCCGCCGCCGGCGCGGATGTGGGCCTCCAGCACCGGGGTAACCCAGTCGCCGGCGGTCAGGTCGGCGTAGCCGACGATGC
>DASQVN010000661.1:0-3758 GCA_035640755.1 Rhodopila sp. | reverse complement strand
GCGCCCAGCAGGTGGCCGGTCGCCGACTTGGTCGATGACATGGTGAGCTTGCGGGCGTGGTCGCCGAACAGGCGCTCGACCGCTTCCAGTTCCAGGTCGTCGCCCAGCGGCGTGGAGGTGCCGTGGGCGTTGATGTACTGGATATCCTCGACGTTGATGCCGCCGTTCTTCATCGCCGCCTTCATGGAGCGGAAGGCGCCGTCATGGCCTTCGGCCGGGGCGGTGATGTGATAGGCGTCGCCCGACATGCCGTAGCCGGTGACCTCGGCGTAGATCTTCGCGCCGCGCTGCTTCGCGTGCTCGTATTCCTCGAGCACGACGCAGCCGGAGCCTTCGCCCATGACGAAGCCGTCGCGGTCCTTGTCCCAGGGGCGGGAGGCTTCCCTGGGCCGGTCGTTGAACGCAGTGGACAGGGCGCGGGAGGCGCAGAAGCCGGCGATGCCGATTTCACAGACCGCAGCCTCGGACCCGCCGGCGACCATGACGTCGGCGTCCCCGAGCGCAATCAGCCGAGCCGCGTCGCCGATCGCGTGCACGCCGGTGGCGCAGGCGGTCACGACCGAGTGGTTCGGGCCCTTGAAGCCGTACTTGATCGACAGGTGCCCCGAGGCGAGGTTGCTCAGCGCCGAGGGGATGAAGAAGGGCGAGAGGCGGCGGGCGCGCCCTTCATGCACCAGGATTGAGGCCTCATAGATGGTTTCCAGACCGCCGATGCCGGAGCCGATCATGACGCCGGTGACGTTGCGGTCGTCCTCGGTTTCCGGGGTCCAGCCGGAATCCTCGACCGCCTGGCTGCCGGCGACCATGGCAAGATGGATGAAGCGGTCCATCTTCTTCTGGTCCTTGACCGACACCCATTCGTTGACGTCGAGCCCGCCGGTCGCCGCACTGCCGGCGGGCACTTCGCCGGCCACCTTGCAGGGCAGGTCCTTCGTATCGAAGGCCTGAATGGCGCCGATTCCGGACTCGGCGTTGATCAGACGGCGCCAGACGTGTTCCACGCCCACGCCCAGGGGACAGGCGATCCCCATGCCCGTCACCACGACACGCCGCATTACCATTGGCCTCTCACGTTCAAAGTTCAGGGCGGAGCCTACTTATTCTGCTTTTCGATATACTCGATGGCGTCCTTGACGGTTGCAATCTTCTCGGCCGCGTCCTCGGGGATTTCGACGTTGAAGGCTTCCTCGAAGGCCATCACCAGCTCGACCGTGTCCAGGCTGTCGGCGCCCAGATCGTCGATGAAGGACGCTTCCGGGGTCACCTTGGCTTCATCGACGCCCAGATGCTCCACGACGATCTGCTTGATCTTATCGGCAACTTCGCTCATTGGCTCCGCAACTCCTGCACTTTCAGCGGTTAAGGTCTTGCCCGGCTTGTCCCGTGCCCGGGGTCATGTCCGGTCCGAAGAGAGCGCCCGCGCCAGAGAACACCCGACCCTGGGGCCGCCCCTGGGGGCTCGTGATGGGGCAGCGACGCGGCGCTTAGCATGGTTTCCCGAGGGCGGGAAAGGTTGGCGGGTGTTCACGCACGCTCCTAAATCATCGCCATGCCGCCATTGACGTGGAGTGTGGCGCCGGTGACCCACCCGGCTTCATCGGATGCGAGATAGGCGACCGCGGCGGCGATGTCATCCGGCTGGCCCAGGCGGCGGAGCGGAATCGACTCGGCGAGCCTGGTCTTCTGCGCTTCCGCGAGGGCGTCGGTCATGGCGGTGACGACGAAGCCGGGGGCGACGACGTTCACCGTGATGCCGCGGGATGCGACCTCCTGCGCCAGGGCCTTGCTCATGCCGACCAGGCCGGCCTTGGCGGCGGCGTAGTTGGCCTGGCCGGCATTGCCGGTGGCGCCGACGATCGAGGAGATGTTGATGATGCGCCCTGCCCTGCGGCGCACCATGCCGCGCAGGGCGGCGCGGGCGAGGCGGAACGGCGCGGAGAGATCGACATCGAGCACGGCCTGCCAGTCCTGGTCGGACATGCGCAGGGCCAGCATGTCGCGGGTCATGCCGGCGTTGTTCACCAGGACATGCAGCGGGCCGGCGGCGGCTTCCGCCGTTCCGACCAGCGCCTCGGGTTCCGCGGCGTCGCGCAGGTCGGCCGGGCAGACGAAGGCGCGTTCCGCCAGTTCGGCGGCGAGGGCATCGAGTGCGTCGCGCCGGGTGCCCGACAGCACCACAGCGGCGCCCTGCCGGTGCAGCGCGCGGGCGATGGCAGCGCCGATCCCGCCCGAGGCGCCGGTGACCAGCGCGGCCTTGCCGTCCAATCGGAACATCGGCGGTTTCCTTCCGTTCAGGCGATGCTTTTCAGCGCGGCTTCAATTTCCGCCGGGGTTCCGGCGGCCATGCCGGCGGCGTCCGGGACGATCCGCTTGATCAGCCCGGTCAGTACCTTGCCGGCCCCCAGTTCGACAAACGTGTCAACGCCCAGCTCGGTCATTGCGATGGCGCATTCACGCCAGCGGACGGTCGCCGTGACCTGCTCGATCAGGAGTTCGCGGATGCGGGCGGGATTGGATTCGCGCTGCGCCGAGACATTGGCGATCAACGGCACGGCGGGGGCCTGCGGCGGGGTTTGCTGCAACGCTTCGGCCATCGCATCCGCGGCGGGCGCCATCAGGGCGCAATGGAATGGCGCCGATACGGGCAGCAGCATGGCCCGGCGGATTCCCTTGGTCTTCGCGATCTCCACGGCGCGTTCGACTGCGGCGCGATTGCCTGAGATGACGACCTGCCCGCCGCCGTTGTCGTTGGCGGGCTCCACGACCTCGGTCCTGTTGGTGTCGGGGTCGGTGGCGGCTTCAGCGCAGATTTCCTCGGCGAGGTCGGGGTCGGCGCCGAGCAGGGCGGCCATGGCGCCTTGTCCGGCGGGGACGGCCTTCTGCATGGCCTGGCCGCGCAGTTTCAATAAGCGGGCGGCGTCGGGGATCGAGAAGGCGCCGGCGGCGGCGAGGGCGCTGTATTCGCCCAGCGAATGGCCGGCGACCACTAGGGCCTTCTGCGGCAGGGTGAACCCGCCCTCCCTCTCCAGCACGCGGAGCACGGCGATGGAGTGGGCCATCAGCGCGGGCTGGGTGTTCTCGGTCAGCGTCAGTTCCTCAGCCGGGCCTTCGAACATCAGGCGGGAGAGGTTCTGCTTCAGGGTTTCGTTCACTTCCTCGAACACTTCGCGGGCGAGGGCGAAGGCGGCGGCGAGGTCGCGGCCCATGCCGACGGCCTGACTGCCCTGGCCTGGAAAGATGAACGCGCGGACCGGCATGGGTTTCGGGTGCCTCGGGGGATGGTTGGCGGAGCAGTCGGATTGGCGCGGGGGCGTAGCCGTGGGTCACACGACTGTCAAGGAATCGGTTGCATCGGGTTCATCTTGGCGGGGGTGTGGGTGCTGCCTGGGGCGGGGGTTGTCCGAAATCCTCGACCCAGACTACCAGCGGCGCGAAGCGGTGATCGCCGCGGGCCTTGTCGTGGAGCTCTCGGTCCGCGGTCACCATCGGTGCGGCCAATTTCGTTGCGAGAGAAAGATAGAGTCCGTCGTAGACGGTCAGGTGCAGGTCAAAGCTGATGCTGGACGCGCTGGTGAGCAGGCTTCGGACATTCGTTTCGCTCACCTCCTGTTCGGCGAGCCACGCAAGCCGGGCTTCGGCCTGCGCGCGGTTCAGCACGCCGTGAATCACGCTCTTCGCCCACAGGACCGTGGCCACCTCGGTCAGCCAGTGACCTGGCGCGCTTAGCTCGACCCCTTCGGCCAACAGCCGCAGCGCAG
>DASQVN010000660.1:0-5286 GCA_035640755.1 Rhodopila sp. | reverse complement strand
CCGGTCGAGATCACATAGCTTGCGCCGATCCCCGCCGCCTGGGCGCGGTTGAACAGCGCGAACCCGATCCCGCCCGACTGCGCGATCACCCCGAGCCGGCGCGGCGAGACCAGCGGCCGGCTGTCATCTGCCTTGGTTTCCACCGTCGGGCTGAACGTCGTCGCGGTGCGGCCGAGCGCGTTGTAGTAGCCCTCGCAGTTCGGCCCGCACACCCGCATGCCCGTGCGTTGCGCCACCGCCCGCAGCTCGGCCTGCATCTCTGCCGCCGCCCCGCCCGCCTCCGCGAAACCCGAGCTAATGACCATCGCGTTGCGCACCCCGGCGCGGGCGCATTCCTCGGCCGCCGCGGCCACGCCAGCCGCCGGGATGGCGATCAGCGCCAGGTCGATCTCCCCGCCCGCTTCGCCGATCGTCGGCACGCAAGGCAGCCCGTTGATCTCACGGTAGCTTGGGTTCACCGGCACGATCCGCCCGGGGAACCCGTTTTCCTGCAGATGATGCAGCAGCCGACCGCGGATGCGCTGGAGGTCGGGCGAGGCGCCGAGCACGGCGATCGATTGCGGCCAGAAGAAGCTATGTAGCCTGTGTCTCACGCCGGCACCCCCACGCTCATCCCGCACGATTGTTGCCCTCGCGCCCCGATACCGGCAAGCGCCGCCGGATCTGTCCGATATTCCCGCTCTTGCACAACGCCCGGGCCTGTTCTCACTTATTGGCAATGACACCCGAGACACCCGCCCCTGCCAACCCCAAGCTGGCCAGCCCCAAACTGGCCAGCAACATCATGCACTTCGCGCGCCTGCTGCGCCGCGCCGGGCTGCCCGTCGGCCCGGCGGAAACGCTCGCCGCGCAGGACGCCCTGACCCGCATCGACCTGGGCTCTAAGACTCAGGCCCGCACGGCGCTGCGCACCGCCATGATCCACCGGCGCGAGCATCGAGAGGTGTTCGACCACGCGTTCGCCCTGTTCTGGCGCGATCCCACCGCGGCCGAGAACGCCGCCGCCATGGCGCTGCTCGAATCCCAGAAGCAGCCGAAGCCGGAAAAGCCGCCGCCCACGGCCCGCCGCGTCGCCGAGGCCTTCGCCCCGAAATCCGACAAGCCGCGCCAGAAGCAGGAGGAACCACCCGCCACCGACATGGCGATGACCGTCAGCGCGCAGGAACGCCTGCAGCAGATGGATTTCGAAGCCATGAGCGCGGCGGAAATCGCCGAAGCCAAGCGCGCAATCCGCCGCCTGGTGCTGCCGCTGGATCTCCGTCGCACCCGCCGCGTCCGCCCCGACCCGATCGGCCCGATCACCGATCTGCGCCGCACCGTGCGCCAGAGCCTCCGCCAGGGCGGTGAGATCCTGGAGATCGCGCGCAACCGCCGCATCACCCGCCCGCCGCCGCTGGTGGTGCTGTGCGACATCTCCGGCTCGATGTCCCGCTATTCGCAGATCCTGCTGCACTTCCTGCACGCGGTGACCAATGACCGCGACCGCGTGCATGTCTTCCTGTTCGGCACGCGCCTGTCCAACGTCTCCCGCCAGTTGAAGGCGCGCGATCCCGAGGTCGCGTTCCAGATGGTCGCCCACACCGTGCCGGACTGGTCCGGCGGCACCCGCATCGGCGAGGCACTCGCCAGCTTCAACCGCCTCTGGGCCAAGCGTGTGCTTGGCCAGGGCGCGGTGGTGCTGCTGATCACCGACGGGCTCGACCGCGACGGCGCGCATGGACTGGCCGAGAACATGGACCGGCTGCACCGCTCCTGCTCACGGCTGGTATGGCTGAACCCGCTGTTGCGCTGGTCCGGCTTCGAACCCAGGTCACAGGGGATACGCGCGATGCTGCCGCACGTGGACGAGTTCCGCCCGGTGCATAATCTCGAAAGCCTGCGCGCCCTGATCGAATCCCTCTCTCGTCCTGCCCCTTTGAAGGGAGTCACGCCATGAACCCGAACGAAGTTGAAGACGTCCTCGCCACCGCCGCTGCCTGGCGTGCCGCCGGCGAACAGGTGGCGGTCGCCACCGTCACCGAGACCTGGGGCAGCTCCCCCCGCCCCGCCGGCAGCCAGATGGCGGTAACGAAGTCCGGGCGCATGGCCGGCTCGGTCTCCGGCGGCTGCATCGAGGGCGCGGTTGCGGAAGCCGCGATGAAGATCATCGAGACCGGCACCCCGCAGCTCCTGGACTTCGGCGTCACCAACGAGCGTGCGTGGGAAGTCGGGCTCGCCTGCGGCGGCAAGGTGAAAGTGTTCGTGGAGCGGCTGAACTGAGAGGGACGAGGTTGCGGTCGTACCAGATGTCGCTGGGCCACACCGCCTCTCACCGTCATGGCCCGTCATCGTCATGGCCCGGCTCGACCTGCCATCTACGCTTCAACGGTGGTGCAGCGGCTGGTGGCACCGGTGGTGCGCGGATGGCCGGGTCAAGCCCGGCCATGACGGATGGGTGGCGCCGCCTACCCTCCCAAAACCGTCCCGCTGACGCTAGACTCGCGGAACCAGATCCGGAAACCTGTCCATGACCCCTGAACTTCTCGCCGCGCTGGAACAGGCGAAGAAACAGAAACGTCCGATTGTCCTCGCCACCCGCCTGCCGGACGGTGCGCAGCGCCTGCTGCCGGACCCTGAAGCCCCGGCTGAGCTCAACGAGGCCGCACGAAATGCGCTCGACCGCGATGAATCCGGCACGGTGAGGATCGACGAGTCGGACTGGTTCCTGCACACCTACAACCCGCCGCTGCGCCTGATCGTGGTCGGCGCCGTCCACATCGCCCAGGCGCTGGTGCTCTTCGCCGTGCCCTGCGGCTTCGCGGTGACCGTGGTCGATCCCCGACGCTCCTTCGCCTCCGACGAGCGCTTCCCCAGCGTCGAAATCTCGACCGAATGGCCCGATGAGGCGCTGGACCGGTTCGTCCCCGACGCCCGCACCGCCGTCGTCACCCTGACGCACGACCCGAAGCTCGATGACCCGGCGCTCGACCGCGCGCTGAGGTCCGGGGCCTTCTACATCGGCGCCCTCGGCTCCCGCCGCACCCATGCCGCGCGGTTGAAGCGCCTACGTGACCTCGGCCACCGGGACGACGCACTGGCCCGCATCCGCGGCCCGGTCGGCCTGAACATCGAGGCCGTTACCGCGCCCGAGATCGCCCTTTCGATCATGGCCGAGATCGTCGGCGTCCGCCGCGGCGCGGCGCTGCTGCCCCCGAAGTCCACGCCATGAAGTTTGGTCCGGCCCCGCTGTCGGAGGCACGCGGCGCCATCCTTGCGCACAGCCAGCGTCTCGGTGACCGCATGATCCGCAAGGGCTCTCTGCTGGATGACGCAGCGATCGATGCGCTGCGCGCCGCCGGCCGCAGCGAGGTGATCTGCGCCCAACTGGAACCCGGCGACGTGCCCGAGGACATCGCCGCCGACCGCCTCGCCACACCTCTGGTGTCGCCGCTGATCGCCCGCTCCCGCGCCGCGACCGGCCGGGTCAACCTGATCGCCGAGGCGCCGGGCCTGCTGCGCGTGGATGCCGCCCGGGTCGACCGGCTGAACACGATCGATGAGGCGATCACCATCGGCACCCTGCCCGACTACGCCGTGGTCGCACCCAAGGACCTGGTCGCCACCATCAAGATCATCCCGTTCTCGGTCCCCGGCAACGTGCTCTCGGTCGCCGAGGCGCTGGCCCGCCAGGGCAGCAGCCCGCTGACGCTGCACCCGTTCCGGCACCTCAAGGTCGGGTTGGTGGTGACCGAGTTGCCTGGGATGAAGGAGAGCATCCACGAAAAGACCATCCAGATCACGGAAGGCCGCATCGCCAGGCTGACCGGCACCCTGCTGCCGCCGATCCGCAGCCCGCACCAGGAGGAGCCGATCGCCCGTGGCCTGGATCGCCTGCTGGCCGACGGCGCCGACCTGCTGTTGGTGATCGGCGCCTCCGCGGTCGTCGATCGGCGCGATGTCGGTCCCGCCGGCATCGTCCGCGCCGGCGGGGAAATTCTGCATTTCGGCATGCCGGTCGATCCCGGCAACCTGATCTGTGTCGGCCGCATCGGCGAGAAACCGGCGCTGGTGCTGCCCGGCTGCGCCCGCAGCCCGAGCCAGAACGGTATCGACTTCGTGCTGCCCCGGCTGTTCGCCGGCATCCCGGTCACCGGACGCGACGTGATGCGCATGGGTGTCGGCGGCCTGCTGAAGGAAATGGAAACCCGTCCGATGCCGCGCGAGAAGGCGCCGGCCACGCCCCGCTCGGGCGCCGCGCCGCGCAGCGCACCGACCATCGCCGCGGTGGTGCTGGCCGCCGGCCGCTCCCGCCGCATGGCGCCGCATAACAAGCTGCTGATCACCGACCGGACCGGCAAGCCGATGATCTGCCGCGTGGTCGATAATGTGCTGTCGTCCAACGCTCGGCCGATCCTGGTGGTCACCGGCCATCAGGCGGAACAGATCGAGCATGCGCTGGGCGGCCGCCCGGTGCGCTATGTGCACGCCGCCGACTACGCCGAGGGCTTGGCCGCCAGCCTGAAGGCCGGCATCGCTGCGGTCCCGCCTGAATGCGCCGCCGCCCTGGTCTGTCTGGGTGACATGCCCCTGGTCAACGGCCGCATGATCGACCGCATCCTGTCGGTGTACAATCCCGATGAGGGCCGGCTGATCGTCATGCCCACGTTCCGCGGCAAGCAGGGCAACCCAATGCTCTGGGACCGTAGGTTCTTCCCGGAGATCCTGGAGATCACAGGTGATTCCGGCGCCCGCTTCCTGGTCGGCAAGTATCCCGCCCACACCGCCGAGGTGGAGATGGCCGACGACGCGGTGCTGCGCGATTTCGACACGACGGAGTCCCTCGCCACGTTGCCCCGCGGCATGCGGCCCGAAGGGGTGGGGTGATCCACCCCCCGATCCGTCAGGCGGGTGCCGTCGAGGAGGCTGCGTTTTCTCCCGCGGGTGCGGCGGCATGGCCCGCCGCCGGCGCGGCCATCTCCACGTGTCGCGTTTCCGGCCCCATCAGCGCGCCGCCGATCATCAGCGCGCCCGCGATCACGAGCATGACCAGCGGTGTGTATTCATAGGGCATCAACGCCGACAGGCCGAGCAGGTAGAACCCGGCGAATGCCGGGATGATCACCGCGGCGCTGTAGCCGATGCCGTAGCCGCTGGCGCGGATCTGGGTGGGGAACCGCTCTGCGATGTAGGTCGTGACGATGCCCCAGGGCGAGACGATCAGCAGATAGAAGGCGATCGTCACGATGGCGGTGGCCGTCAGCGACGCACCGGCCAGCGCATTGGCCACCAGCAGGTAGTAGAGGCCGC
>DASQVN010000659.1:0-10570 GCA_035640755.1 Rhodopila sp. | reverse complement strand
GTTCTCCAGCCATCTGCAAACGGCTGCGCGGAGGGATGACATGGTAACGACGGTTGGAAACGAAACGACCATGGGCGACCTGGTCGAGAACCTGCTGCTGCTGGAGCACGACGCTATCGCCGCCTACGAGCAGACGATCGCTCGATTGGAGAATGCCAGCTGGAAGCAGCAGGTCTCGGCGTTCAAGGCGGATCATGACCGTCATGTGCAGGAGCTGACCGCGCTGGCCAGCCGGATCGGCGCCAGGGTGCCGCAACAGGGCGACATGAAGCAGATGCTGACCACCGGCAAGGTCGCCCTTGCCAGCATGATGGGCGACAAGACCATCCTCTCGGCCATGCGCACCAACGAGGAGGATACGGTGACCGCATATGACCGCGCGTCCCGGAATCAGGACGCAACGCCCGAGGCCAGGCAGATCTTTCAGCGCGCCCATGCCGATGAGCTGCGGCACCGGGAATGGATGGCGACGACAGCGAGCGCGTAGGCACATGGAAACGAAGCAGCAGCGGGCTGACCGCTACCAGGTCGGGAAACATGCCGAACGCATGGAGGATGAGGCGCGCGCCGAACGCGCGAAGGCCGATGAACGCTCCGGCATCGACAGGGAGGTTGAGAACGAGTTGCAGACCGTGCGTCCCGGCAGCGACGCGCCTTCCCGGGCCGGGATCAAGCCGGGAGGCAGCGGCGCCGACGGGGAACGCGGCTGATACGCTGATGCACTGATACTCTGATGAGGCGGTCGGTGATGGCATGGGGTACCTGTGGGTGATAGGATGCGAGTGTCTTGCCGTCGTGGAGAGTCCCCATGCCCACCGACGTTGCTGCCAAACGGGCCACCGTGCCGGACATCCGGGCGCGGAAGGGCCGGCAGAAGATAGCGTGCCTGACCGCCTATACCGCGCCCGTCGCCGCCCTATTGGACCCACATGTCGATCTGCTGCTGGTCGGCGACAGTGTCGGCATGGTGATGCACGGACTGCCGGACCCGACAGGCGTCACGCTGGAGATGATGATCATGCACGGCCGAGCCGTCGTGCGTGGCGCGTCTCGTGCGCTGGTCGTTGTTGACCTGCCGTTCGGCACGTTCGAGGCGTCGCACGAACAGGCATTCGTCTCGGCGGTGCGGGTGATCAAGGAAACCGGCTGCCAGGCAGTCAAGATCGAAACCGGGGAGGGTCTGGCCGGCACCGTCGCCTTCCTGGTGCAGCGGGGCGTGCCGGTGATGGGGCATGTCGGGCTGCGGCCCCAGGCCGTGCATGTCGACGGCGGCTTCAGGGCCAAGGGCCGCACCATGGATGAACGGGCACGGGTCATCGGCGAGGCAAAGGCGGTGGACGAGGCCGGCGCATTCGCGATCGTGCTGGAAGGCGTGTCGGCGGACCTCGCGGAGGAAATCACCGGCATGGTCCAGGCGCCGACGATCGGCATCGGCGCCTCGCCGGCGTGTGATGGTCAGATCTTGGTGACCGACGACATGCTCGGCATGGCCGGACGTGTGCCCAAATTCGTACGGCGCTACGCGAACATCGGGCCGGCGATCGCCGAAGCCGCGGAACGATATGCGCAGGATGTGCGCAGCGGCGCGTTCCCCGGCGAGCAGGAACTGTATCGGCTGAAGCCTGACGCGTAGCGTGCGCTCGTTCGAGGCCGGCGGGCCAGAGAGCGTCAATCACACACTCGAACAATCCCTCAAGGCGATCCGCACCGCTGAGCGGGTCAAGCCGGCGACCGCGCCCTGAGGTCACAGCGCGTCCAGGAACGCCTGCAGCGCAGCGATGAACCCCGATGTGTTCTGGCCATGCACGTTGTGGCCGCAGTCCGGCACCGTCGCGACCCGGCCGTGGGGCAGGGCGGCGGCGAAACGCTCTGCCGCCTCGGGCTGCAGGATGTTCGAGTTGGCGCCGCGGACCAGAAGAACAGGGAGATCGAACGCCGCCGCCTCGTCCAGGGTGATGTTCTCCAGCGGGCCGGTCGGGCGCACAATGCCCAGGCGGCGGGGGGTGGAATCGCACTTGCTGATGTACTTGCCGTCGGCACGTGCCAGCATGTTGTACTTCACCGTGCGCTCGATGTGGGCGCGGGGGCGGTAGGGGTCGTATTCCCGCACCTTGCGCACAAAGTGGTCCAGATCCTCGAACTCCTGCGCGGCCTGGACGAAGCCGGCGATGGCGGCGCGGCCTTTCTCGGAGACCTCGGGGCCGACATCGACTATGACGAGGGCACGCAGCAGGGCCGGGCTGCGGCGGGTCAGCAGCATGGCGTTGCGGCCGCCCATGGAGTGGCCGATCAGGATCGGCCGGTCGAGGGCGAGGGCGGTGATGAATGCCTCGGCGTCCAGGGCCATTTCGGAATTGGCATAGGACACGTCGCGCGCCCATTCGCTGTCGCCGTGGCCGCGCTGATCGAGCGCCAGGACGCGGAAGCCGCGGCCGGCGAGCCAGAGGCTCACCAGGTCCCAGGAATGGGCGGACTGGTGGCCGCCGTGCAGCAATACGACGGACGGCGCGTCGGTGTCGCCCCATTCCAGGAAGTGGAACCGCAGGTGGCGGAGGACGACGTTGCGGGACACGTAGCGGACGTCCGCGCGATGCGGAATGCCGAGCTCGGCCGCGCTGGTCAGCAGGCTGCGGAACTCGTCGCTGGTCGTCATGTCCAGCGGCTCCTGCCCTGCGGCGAACAGATTGAGATACATTGGCCGGCGCGTCCCTTCCCCGTGCCGCCTTACAAGACCAAGCCGGCCCTGGCGTGGCAAGACCGGCATGGTATGGTGCGTTGCGTCAACAGAGCAGGGACCCGACATGGCCGCCATCGACCGTATCCGCGCCTACCAGCCCGAGCTTGTATCCATCCGCCGCGACATCCATGCCCACCCGGAGCTCGGGCTCGAGGAGTACCGGACGGCCGACCTCGTTGCGCAGAAGCTGGAGGAATGGGGAATCGAAGTGCACCGCGGCGTCGGCAAGACCGGCGTGGTCGGGGTGCTGCGCAACGGCAACGGCCAGACGGCGGTCGGGCTGCGCGCCGACATGGACGCACTGCCGATCCTGGAGGCGACGAACCTGCCGCATGCCAGCCGGAATCCCGGCCGGATGCATGCCTGCGGGCATGACGGCCATACCACGATGCTTCTGGGTGCCGCGAAGTACCTGGCGGAAACCCGCAACTTCAACGGCACGGTCAACTTCATCTTTCAGCCGGCCGAGGAAGGCGTCGGCGGCGCGCAGGAGATGCTCAAGGACGGGCTGTTCGAACGCTTTCCCTGCAATTTCGTCTACGGGATGCACAACCGGCCGGGGCTGCCGGTCGGCAAGTTCATCACCAGCCCTGGCGTTCGGGCGGCCGGAGGCGGCTTTTTCGACATCACCATCACCGGCAAGGGCGCGCACGGGGCGCATCCGCAGCAGGGCATCGATCCGGTGCTGGTCGCCTGCCATCTGGGCACCGCACTGCAGTCGATCGTGTCCCGCAACGTATCCGCGATGGACACGGCCGTGCTGTCGATCACACGCATCCAGGCAGGGGATGCCTACGACGTGATCCCGCAGGCTGCGCACATGGCGGGCACCGTGCGCACCCTGAAGCGCGAGACGATGGAGCTGGTGCAGGCCAACATGAAGCGCCTGGCCGACAGCGTGGCGGCTGGCTTCGGGGCGGAAGCGAGCGTGGATTTCCGCGTGATCTTCGCGCCGATGGTCAACAATGACGACGAGGCGCAGGCCTACGCCGACGCGGCGGAGGAGCTGGTGGGCACGGAGAATGTCCGCCGGGATGGCCCGCCCGGCATGGGCTCGGAGGATTTCAGCTTCATGATGGAGCGGGTGCCTGGGGCGCACATCAACCTCGGCAATGGCGACAGCGCGGCCCTGCATAATCATCTCTACGACTTCAATGATGAGGCGATCCCGTATGGCGTCGCGCTGTATTCGGCGATCGTGGAGAAGAAGCTGCCGAAGGCTGCCGATCTCTGATGTTCACCCGGGCGGGGGCAGGGGAGCTGACGATCTGGTTCGACGATCAGCCGATCCCGGCCCGGGCAGGAGATAGCGTGGCGGCCGCGTTGCTGGCCGCCGGTGTGACCGCAACCCGGAGCACGGCGGTGTCAGGCGCCTCGCGCGGACCATTCTGCATGATGGGCGCGTGCTTCGATTGCCTGGCCGAGGTGGACGGGCGGGCGAACGTGCAGACCTGCATGACACAGGTGCGGGAGGGAATGCGGGTTCGGCGCCAGGAGGGTGCGCGGACCATCGCCGCCGCACCCTATGACGCGATCCACCGAGGTTGACCCGTCAAGCGGTGCGGATCGCGCCGAAGGCGTGGTTTGAACGCGTGCTTCACGGTTTCCGTCGGGGCCGCCTCAACTCGTCACGCGAGCTGCATGCATGTCGACCGCCGCTACTTGGTCGCCAGATGTTCGGCGAATTGTTCCGGCGTCTGCACGGACATGACAAACACTGTCGGCTGGTCGTTCGGCCCGAACGGGCCGGGAACCTTGTTGCTGATCGGCGGGAGGCTCTTCAGATAGGCGGCGATCGCCAATGCGTCCGACGTGGTGAGCGCCGCGAAATCCCGCCATGGCATGACCGGGGCAAGGATGCGGCCATCGGGGCGAACACCGCTGGTTATGGCCCTGGCGATCTGTTCATTGCTCCAGTTGCCCAGGCCGGTCGCCTTGTCGGGCGTCAGGTTCGGCGCGACGAAGACCCCCATCTTCGGAATGGCGAACCCTACGTCCGAGCCGCCCAGGGTGCGGGTCGTGTCCCGGTGGCCCAGGAAGTTTCCAGGCGTATGGCAGTCGTTGCAGCCGCCGATCTGAACCAGATATTTGCCGCGCTCGGCCTGCGGATCGGCGGCGTGCGACGCACCGTGGAGTGCCGTGACGCAGATCGCGGCGGCAAGCAAACGTTTTCGCGACATGACGCTTCCTCAAATGAGGGGACAGGCTTGTCCCCGCGCGAGTTTCGTTGGGGAATGGTACATTCCAGGTTTAGTGGAGGGAAGGCACATTTACGCCAGGTTGCACTTTGGCAAGGCGCTGGACGTAACGACGGCCCTGAAATCTCGACACTGAGGGCGGATGTTCAAGTCGTACGAGCAAGAACACGAGGGGACGGCCAGTGATCATAGCCCCCATAGCAGGGCAACCCCGCCGAAGCTGCTTATCCTCCGGTCAGCGGTGACCAGGGTGAGGCCCTGGCGGATTGCCTGGGCGATCAGGATTCGGTCGAAAGGGTCATTGTGCTGCCACCCCAGGTCGCCGGCGTTCTCCCCATCGATCGGCAGAAGGGGGAGTTCCCGGAAACCATTGGCTCCGATCGCGGCCGTGGCGGAGCCGTCGAATGCGAGTTTACCGAGCCCACGCTTGATGGCGATTTCCCATATCGATGCGGCGCTGACGAACACGGTATTGTCCGGGGCCGCGATCGCATCACGGGCATGCTGGTTCAACGCGGCGGAACCCGCATCCCACCAAAGGAAGATATGCGTATCGAGCAGCAGGTTCACGCGTCCGCACGTTCCGCGCTTCCGCGATCTTCTCCATGGTCGCCGTTGAACAGGCGTTCAATCTCCGGGTCAGATTCATCGAAGTCGGTGGCGACGTGCCGAAGGCGCATCGCGTTCGCTGGAACCCGCCGCTGCCCGCATTGGGGAATAGGGACGAGTTGCGCGCGTGGGGAGCCGTTCTTGGTGATCACGATTGATTCGCCACTGGCGGCGCGATCGACCAGCGCTGAAAGGTGGGCTTTTGCATCGTACAGACTGTAGGAGGCCATGTGCAGCTACTTGACCAGGTTGACCAGATATTAATCCGACAGGGTCAGCTGTTCAAGCGCGGCGCTGGCAGGTGCAGCCCCGCTGGCGCCGATTCAGCCTTGCGTCGCCCGGTCATCCGTGCTTCAAGCCGCCGCTTCCCTGCCGCGTGCGACGGCATCGCGCGCGGCTATGCCCACTTTCATCGTGAAAGCGCGACCAGACCAGGTCCGGGGCAGAGACAAGCCAAAGGGGGTCTATCGATGCCGCTTTATGAAACCGTGCTGATCGCGCGGAATGATGTCACGCAGCAGCAAGTCGAGCAGATTGCCACGGACATCCAGACAGAACTCGAAGCCGATGGCGGGGCCGTCAAGAAGAACGAGTATTGGGGTCTGCGCAGCCTGGCGTACCGCATCAAGAAAAACCGCAAGGGGCACTACCTGCTGCTCGGGCTTGACGCGAAGCCGGCCTTCATCTCCGAAATGGAGCGTCGGCTGGGGCTCAATGAAGACATCCTGCGCTTCATGACCATCCGCGTCGAGGAAATCGAGGAAGGTCCGTCGGCCATCCTGTCCCGCAAGTCAGACGAGCGCGACCGCACGTTCCGCGGCCCGAAGCCGGCTGGCCGGTTTGAAAGCGGCCGCCGCCGCGGCTTTGATGACCGCGAGGAGTTCCGCGCCCGTGAGACTGCGGGCGGCGACGATTTCCGCCCCGGGTTCGAGGAGTAGTCACCCATGTCCGAGACAACCGAAGTCAATCCCGCTGCTCGGCGGGCCGCGGTTGGCGCTCGCCGGCCCTTCTATCGGCGGCGCAAGTCCTGCCCGTTCTCCGGTCCCAACGCGCCGAAGATCGACTACAAGGACGTCCGGCTGCTGTCCCGCTTCCTGTCGGAGCGCGGCAAGATCGTGCCGAGCCGGATTACGGCGGTGTCGGCGAAGAAGCAACGTGAGCTGGCGGTCGCGATCAAGCGTGCCCGCTTTCTGGCGTTGCTGCCCTACATCGTTTCCTGAGGAGCGGCGCACATGGCCGGTGTTGAGCTGATCCTGCTGCAGCGGGTCGAAAAGCTGGGGCAGATGGGTGACATCGTGAAGGTGAAACCCGGTTATGCCCGCAACTTCCTGCTGCCGCAGAAGAAGGCGCTGCGCGCCAGCAAGGAGAACCGGGAACACTTCGAGAAGCAGCGCGCGCAGCTGGAGGCGCAGAACATCAAGCGCCGCGAGGAAGCCGAACGGCTGGCCGAACGCGTGGGTGGGCTGACGGTCGTGATCATCCGGCAGGCGGGTGAGTCCGGCAGTCTCTATGGTTCCGTTTCCGCGCGTGACATTGCGGACGCGAGCACCGAGGCGGGGCTCACCGTCAGCCGCTCCCAGGTAATCCTGCAGCATCCGATCAAGACGCTGGGATTGGCGCAGGTCCGGGTGTCGCTGCATCCGGAGGTCACCATCCCGGTGACTGTCAATGTCGCGCGCAGTCCGGAAGAGGCCGAACGGCAGGCACGCGGCGAGGCCGTCGGCGCCGAGGTCGAAGAAGAGGAAGTGCCGACCGCCGAGGCGATCTTTGAGATCGAGACGCCCCAGCCTGGCTGATCCGGATTTCCCGCCCGGCGCGCGGTCTGGCGGGCACACGCTGTTGAAGCCGTTTCGCTCGCCGGACTTTTGACGGAACTGATGAAGCTGATCCATGCTTGGCTCATCTGTGGGCCAGGCAGTTGGATTGGAACGTTATGCGGGCAGTTCTCGATCGCATACTTCGTCAGATGATCAAGTCGGGCCGGATGACCATCGTGTGGCCCGACAAGTCACGCTCCAAATACGGCGACGCGGATTCCGGCATCACCGTACGGCTGCACAATGATCGGATGGTGCGCCGCCTGGTGCTCAGCCCGTCACTGGGCGCGGGCGAAGGCTACATGGATGGCGACCTGACCATAGAGGGCGGCGGCATCTATGATCTGCTCGACCTCGTATACATGAACATACAGCGGGATCCGTCGGGTCGTACGCATCCGGTCATGCGGCTGCGGGAGCGTACGGGGCTCTGGGTCCGCAGGCTGATGCAGTACAATCCGGCTGGCCGCTCCCAGAAGAACGTGGCGCATCATTATGACCTGAATGGGCGGCTCTACAGCCTGTTCCTGGACCGGGACCGGCAATACTCCTGCGCCTACTTTCCGCGCGGCACGGAAACGCTGGAGGAAGCGCAGGCGGCCAAGAAGCGGCACATCGCAGCGAAGCTGTGTCTCGACCGGCCCGGCCTGCGGGTGCTGGACATCGGCTGCGGCTGGGGCGGCCTGGCACTGACGCTGGCACGCGATTTCGGCGCGCACGTGACCGGCATCACCCTGTCGCAGGAGCAACTGACCGAGGCGCGCGCCCGGGCCGAGGCGGAAGGGCTGGCGGACCGCGTGCGGTTTGAGTTCCTCGATTACCGGGCAGTGCAGGAAACGTACGACCGGATCGTCTCCGTCGGCATGTTCGAGCATGTCGGGATCAACTATTACCAGAGCTTCTTCGACACGGTCGCACGCTGCCTGCATCCCGACGGGATCGCGCTGATCCACGCGATCGGCCGCGGTGACGGGCCGGGCACGACCAACGCGTGGCTACGCAAATACATCTTCCCCGGCGGCTACTCGCCAGCACTGTCGGAGGTGTTGCCGTCGGCCGAGCGGTCGGGGCTCATGGCGCAGGATATCGAGATCCTGCGCATGCATTATGCCGAGACACTGCGCCACTGGCGCCGCCGCTTCGCCGCCAACCGCGATGCGATCGCGGCACTGTACGACGAGCGCTTCTGCCGCATGTTCGAATTCTACCTGGCGGCATCGGAAATGGCGTTCCGCCGGGCCGGCCACATGGTCTGGCAGTTGCAGCTGGCTCATCGCCACGACGTGGTGCCGCTGACGCGGGACTACATCGCGGTCGTGGAAGCGGGCCGGCCCGTGACGCAGGCGGCCGAACCGGCCAGCCCGCTGCGCCGCTAAGGCTCTAAGCCTTATAGGCTGCGGGCAAGCTTGCGGGCGAGCAGCCAGCCGGGCACGGCGGAAACGGGAGCGCCCGGCAGCAGGAGCAGCCAGCCCCAGGGCTGGCCGTTGACGATCAGGTCCATCCCGATGCCCAGCATCATCCCGCCGATCAGGCTGCCCATCACGCCGGCCGAAATGCCAAGCCAGAGGAGTTCGGAGCGGGTAATCATGGGCTGGCAGGCACGCCTGTTCGAGAGGGGCTGTTCGGGAGCGGGCTGTTCAAGAGGGGGCTGGGGCCTCGGACCCTGCCGCTGTAGCGGCGGGGGGAATGTTTGACAAGCGGCCGTGCCAGCGCCTATACGCCGCCGCTTCACGGCCGGGAACGCGGACGGGCCGCTGGTGCGGTCCGCGCCCGCCCATCGGTATTCTACCCATTGGAATGCCGCCTTGGGCCTACCGGTGCAACAACATGGACGAAAAGGGGCAACGCGCCACATGACCAAGCGCGTCGAGAGCAAGTACAAGATCAACCGCCGGCTCGGCATCAATCTGTGGGGCCGGTCGAAATCCCCCATCAACAAGCGCGAGTATGGACCGGGCCAGCACGGCCAGCGGCGCAAGAAGGCGACCGACTTCGGCACGCAGTTGATGGCGAAGCAGAAGCTGAAGGGCTACTACGGCAACATCAGCGAAAAGCAGTTCCGCAAGTACTACGAGGAAGCGGTGCGCCGGAAGGGCGACACCTCGGAAAACCTGATCGACATCCTGGAGCGGCGGCTTGACGCGGTCTGCTACCGCATGAAGTTCGCGCTGACCCCGTTCGCCGCCCGGCAGTTCGTCTCGCACGGGCATGTGCTGGTGAACGGCAGGCGCGTGAACATCCCGTCCTATCTGGTGCGCGACAACGACGTGATCGAGGTGAAGGAACGCTCCAAGCAGCTTGCAGTCGTGCTGGATGCGTCGCAGAGCACGGAGCGGGATGTGCCGGAGTACCTCGAAGTCGATCACCGGGCGATGAAAGGGCGGTTCGCCCGTCCGCCGAAGCTGTCCGACGTGCCGTACCCGGTGCAGATGGAACCGAACCTGGTCGTCGAGTTCTACTCGCGCTGATCCGGTCTGGTTCCGTTCGGAACTAGTGTGGTGGTTCCGAAGTCCGCCATACTTTGGACCAGCCGCCGTAGCGGACTTCGGAACCATAAACCACACTAGAAAACAATGCCTTGCTAGTGTGCTTATCGGTTCGAAAGTTCGTAAGGCGGCTGATTTCAGCACGTCGTGCGAGCAGCACGCCCGAGGCGTGACGAACTTCCGAACCGGGACACTAGCCTGCTCCGACCATGTGCCGTCGGCATCCTGTCATGGGCGGTTGCCGTACGGCCACTTCTGCTGCTGGTACGTGGCCTCGGCGTCGCCGGCAATGGTACTGTTGTTGCCCGGTACGATGGTGCGGCCGGTCCAGCCGGGGCTGTCCGGGCCTTGGGCCATTGTCGCCGGGCCTTGGGCACAGGCGGTCAAGCCGCCGCAGGACAGAAGCGCCGCCGCGCAGACGCGAACGAAACACCAGGTCATCGGCAAGTACCTCCGTATAAGGAGGTTCATAGGTGGGCAGCCCGGCGTGACCCGGCAATCTCAGATCGCCGGCAGTGGCGCATCGGCGATGATGGTCGTGCGGCAGATCAGCCGCTGATTCTGCGCGTGGTCGAATGGGCTGGCGGTGTGCGCACGGCCCGATTGCCCCGCATCACCAGGCCGCCGCGCAGGGCGGCAGGGCAGGCGCGAGGTACCCTTGGTCGATGGGTGCGCCCGCGCGATGCGCACATGCACGCAAATTGATCGCGGAGGCGGGAAGGC
>DASQVN010000658.1:0-3833 GCA_035640755.1 Rhodopila sp. | reverse complement strand
GAACGCATCGTGCAGCGGATGAGGCGTCCGAAGGTCGGTCACACATAAAGGCCCTCCGACGCCGTGGTATTCGTCGGCGCCGTGTTCGTGGTCTTCGGCTTTGCGGAAGTAGGGCAGCACGTCGTCATACGACCAGCCGGCGTTGCCCAACTGCCGCCACAGGTCGAAATCCTGGCGCTGCCCGCGGATGTAGATCAGACCGTTGATCGAGGACGATCCGCCCAGCACCTTGCCGCGCGGCCAGGAGATGCGGCGATTGTGCAGCTCCGGCTCCGGCTCGGTTTCGAACTGCCAGGCGACCTTCGGGTTGTAGATGTTGCGGTAGAACCCGGCGGGGACATGGATCCAGAAATCGGTATCCTTGCCGCCGGCCTCCAGCAGCAGCACGCGCGTTTGCGGATTGGCGCTTAGCCGGTTGGCGAGCACGCAGCCGGCCGATCCCGCGCCGACGATGATGTAGTCGAATTCACGCTCCGGCACCATTTCCTTCGGTTCCCCCCACGGCCATATCGGCGCAGTGAAGCCGAACCGGAACGGCTTGAGAAGATCGGCCCCGCGGCGGTCCATTTGACCGCTGTGCGCATAAGTCTGATGTCCGTTTCCCCTATTATCGCTCGTCAGGCATAAGCCTATCTCCCGGTCATCCAAACGGGGCGTGCCGCCCCAGGGATGATGGAGAACGACGATGAAGAAGATGATCCTTGCCGCTGTTGCTGCCCTGAGCCTGGCGGGCGCCATCGCGCCGGTGGCCAACGCGGCCAACGTGGCCGACCTGTCCAGTGCGACCCGGATGCAGCAGACCGGCGCCTACTCGCGGTAATCCGCGTCGAATTTCGACACTGACAGGACGGCCGGGGTCATCTGACCCCGGCCGTTGGTTTTGCAGAGCAAATTGACGACTGTGTGCTCTCTCGCAATCTATCCGACGGTTCAGGTCACCACCCGCAGCGCCGGCCGGCTCGGCACTGCCATCCGGCGGTAGAGTGCGACGTAGTCCTCGGCCATCCGTCGGGCGGTGAACCGCTCCTCGAAGCGGGTGCGGATGGCGTGCACCGAGAACCGGTCCAGGCGGGACAGTGCCGCGACTGCCGTGGCCTCGTCATGCACGACATAGCCGGTATGTCCGTCCTCGATGATCTCGGGAACCGAGCCGGCGGGGAAGGCGACGGTCGGTGTGCCGCAGGCCATCGCCTCGATCATCACCAGCCCGAACGGCTCGGGCCAGTCGATCGGCAGCAGCAGCGCCCGCGCGCCGCTCAGGAAGGCCGGCTTCTCGGCGTCGCCGATCTCCCCGATCAGCTCGATCTGGTTGCCGTCGATCATTGGGCGGATGGTTGTCTCAAAATATTCGCGATCGACCCGGTCGACCTTGGCGGCCATTTTCAGCTTCATCCCGGAGGCGCGGGCGATGCGGATCGCCCGATCCGGCGCCTTTTCCGGGCAGATCCGTCCCAGGAACGCGAGGTAATCCCGCGGCCCGACGTCCTGCGGCGTCAGCAGGTCGGGCGGCAGTCCGTGATACACCGTCCCGATGAAGTTGCGGTGCGGCATCGGCCGCCGCTGTGCATCCGAGATCGAGACGAGCGGCGTGTCCGGAAACTCGTCCAGGATGCGGCCCAGCTCCGGCAGGTCGAGCCGGCCGTGCAGCGTTGTCACGTACGGCGTCGCCTGCCGCGACAGGACCGAGAACGGCCAGTAGTCAAGGTGGCAGTGCAGTACGTCAAATTCGTGTGCATGCTGGGCGATCAGCTCGACCAGCAGCATCTGCGGCGCCATCGCGTCGCGCAGCGCGGTGTCGAAGCGAAGCGCGCATGGCCAGACAGGCTTCAGCCTGGCACTGGTAAGAGAGTCCGCGCTGGCAAACAGGGTCACGTCGTGGCCCATTGCCACCAGTTCCTCGGTCAGGAACGACACCACCCGCTCGGTCCCGCCATAGGTACGCGGCGGAACGGACTCGGCCAGTGGTGCGATCTGAGCTATACGCATTATCGGCTGGCTCCTCGGCCTTTTTTTTGCACGGCCGAACATGCGGGCGGGATCGGGTTTTTTTGCGGCGGTGCCGGTCCAAGTCCTGCCCAGATCGAGGGACCTCACGCCCAAGTGACCGGCGGAGCGGGACGTGTGGCCTTCAACCGCGTTTACAGACTATTCACAAGGTTACGGGAACGTCACCCGGCCAACAGCAGGGAGGTGCTGACCAATGCCCCGACTGGTCGTCGTTTCAAATCGCGTGCCGCTGCCCTCCGAGCGCGGCGCGAAGGCCGGCGGCCTCGCGGTCGCCATGGCGGACGCGCTGCAGCCCGGCTCGCTCTGGTTCGGCTGGAGCGGGCGGCGCAGCGCGCGCGGTTCGGCGGTCACCCACGTACAGCGCTCGGACGGGATTACCTACGCGACGGTCGATCTGACCGAGGCGGACTACAATTCGTTCTATGTGAATTTCTCGAACGGCGCGCTGTGGCCGTTGTTTCACTATCGGCTCGGTCTCATCGAATTCAAGTCCGAGGACTACGAGGGCTACCGCTCGGTCAACCGTCAGTTCGCCGCGGCCCTGCAGCCCCTGCTGCGCGCCGACGACCTGATCTGGGTGCATGACTATCATCTGCTGCCGCTGGGCGCCGAGCTGCGGCGGATGGGGGTGAAGAACCGGATCGGGTTCTTCCTGCACACGCCGTTCGTGCCGCCGGAGATCTTCAACGGCCTGCCACGCTCGGTCGAGCTGCTGACCGATCTGTGCGCGTTCGACGTGATCGGCTTCCACACCCGCGGCTACCGCGCCGCGTTCCTGGACTGTGTTGCCGAGACGCTGGGCATCCATGCCGATCCGGACGGCCGCTTCGCCTGGCGCGGCCATTCCGTCCGCGCCATCGTCGACCCGATCGGCATCGATGTCGAGACGTTCAGTCGTTCCGCACAGGAATCGTTCTGCGGACAGGATACCCGCCTGCTGCGCGACAGCCTGGGCCGGGGCGAGCTCGCCATCGGTGTCGATCGGCTCGACTACTCCAAGGGGCTGGTCAACCGGTTCGAGGCGATCGGCCGCTTCTTCGGCAACTATCCGCAGCATCGCCGCCAGATCAGTTTCCTGCAGGTGGCGGCCCGCTCGCGCGAGGATCAGGGTGCCTATCAGCGGCTGCGGCGGGAGCTTGATCAGATCGTCGGCGACCTGAACGGGCGGTATTCCGAGTTCGACTGGACGCCGCTGCGCTACATGACCCGCGCGATCAAGCGGGACACGCTGGCCGGCTTCTTCCGCCTGGCGCGGCTGGGGGTCGTGACACCGCTGCGTGACGGCATGAACCTGGTCGCCAAGGAGTACATCGCCGCGCAGGACCCGAATGATCCGGGCGTGCTGATCCTCTCACGCTTCGCCGGCGCGGCCGAGGAGCTGACCGAAGCGCTGATCGTCAACCCCTATGACGCCGACGAGGTGGCCGAGGCGATGCATATCGGCCTGACCATGGAACTGGAGGAACGGCGCGAACGCTGGCAGGCGCTGTACGACAAGGTGACGTTCAGCAACGCCCGCCGGTTCTGCACGGTGTTCCTGAACCACCTGGGCCATGCCGACCTGCAGCCCGAACGGCCGACGCTCCGCGCCATCTCCTGAAGCGCGGGACATTCCGGGGGTTTAAGGTGTAGTGATATAAGGATCGCTGCACCCGAGGTCGCTTGCCGCCGATTCCACCGCCGACTCCCCGGCTCACTTCCCCTGGGACGATCCAGGTTCGCGCCGGACGGTGGGGGCGAATCGCCCCCTTGCCGAACCGGATTCGTCGCGGAGTCGTGGCCTCGGCCCTGTGCCATGCCGGGCTGATGGTCCTCGCCCTGGCCGC
>DASQVN010000657.1:0-3726 GCA_035640755.1 Rhodopila sp. | reverse complement strand
GTATCTGGGGTTGAATGCGGCGCAGAGCCGGGACGCGGACGGGGCCCGTCGTTACTGGTCGGCGCTGCTGGCACAGATGCCGGCCGGATCGCCGGATGCGAAGATGATCCAGCAGGCGCTGGATGCGCTGCCGAAACCCAGCTCAAGGGCCAGATCAGGGAATTGAGAGAGCCGCAAGCCCATCATCCTGGTGGCGCCTGCGGTAGCATGGTGACCCGAAAGACGTTTTGCCCAGGGGACATATCCGAGGACGTCTCCGAAGTGGATCAGGCGGCAGTGCGCGCCATCTCCGGCATGCGGCCGCGCAGGATCGGGCCGTGACCGGCGGCGGCATGCCCGACCTCGGTCGCTGCAGCACGGAAATAGTTCAAGATGAATACGCGCACCGCGCTGGTACGGCCGCCGGCGTGGCCGGCTGCCTCGATCTTGCGGACCAGAGAGCTCATGTCCTGGGACTCGCGGTCGCAGATTTCGGTCAGCGCGTCCCACAGCTCGGGTTCCAGCCGCATGCTGGTCCGGCCGCGTTCCGCGACGACGTTGCGATTGACTAGACGACTTGTTGGCATTGGCCACCTCCTGATTGCCGGAGGGGAAGGAAATCAGGAAAGTGTTAAGCAAAAGTTCACAGCAGCCGGGAATTGCATGCTTTTTTGGCATGCGGTTGTAGCGCGTGATCGGGTGAGGCGAACCATCGGAAGCCGTGAATCACGCGCTCAGGTAAGGCGTGATCGGTTGAGGCCGATCCGTTGGAAACCGTGAATCGCGCGCAGGCGGGCCCGGGATGCCAAGCTGGATCAAGCGGTGTGCAACGCCAGCGATCAGACCGTCGGGCCGGGCGGCGGCATATCCCCAAGGGGGGTGTCATCTGGCGGCGGGCTGCTATCCGGGGGTGGTTCGGCGCCGGCAGGTGCTTCTTCGGTAGGTGCCGGCGGCGTTTCCGGCCGGCGGCCATGAAGCCAGGAGGCCACGCGGTCGGCACGCGCCAGGGCGCTGTCCACGGTAGCCATGGTGGCGGTGAGGTCTTCCGTCTCATCACGCTCCCAGGTGCGGAGGCCCCAATACCAGACGGCGGCCAAGCCCTTGGTCTGGAGCTCGCCGCGAAGGCCGGCGGCGGTGACGCCCGCGGCCTGCAACATCCAGCGCATGCTGCGGTGGGTCGCAACATGCAGCAGCAGGGCGTGGGGCGGATCCGTCGGCAGGGCACGCATGAGCGATTTCACACCGGCACGGTGCGGCTGCAAGGCGTCGTAGCGGCGCATCAGCAGTTCGAACAGGCACTCACGCACGGTTCCCTCGGGCGCGGCGCCGCCAAGGGCCATCCGGTCGATCATCCGGCCAAAGCGCAGCAGCAAGGTCGATCGGTCCGGGAAACGCTCCCGCGCTTCGGCAAGCGAAAGATCCGCCGCGCGTGCGGCGGCGGCGATGGTGACACTCGGCCAGCCCTGCTCCCCGGCGATGCGGAAGGCGGCCGTGATCAGGGCGGTGTCGAAATCGGAATGGCTCATGTCACAGACATAGGGCGAGGCGGCCGCGGCTCAACCGGCGAGTTCCCGCGACCGGTTCGCGGCGGCGGCGATGGCCTGGGAGATGGCGGTGGGCCAGGCGTCGGGGCTCATCAACACCGACAGCGCGACAGCAGTGGTGCCGCCGGGGCTGGTGACGGCCTTGCGCAGCTCGGCCGCCGATTCGTCGCTGGCCCGCAGCAGGGCACCGGATCCAGCGACGGTCTGGCGGGCTAGCAGGCGGGCCAGGTCGGGGGGGATGCCTTGCTCGATAGCGGCCTGCTCCATCAGTTCCGCGAGCAGGAAGACATATGCGGGACCGCTGCCCGACACGGCGGTGACCGGATCGAGCAGCGCTTCATCCTCGACCCAGGCAACGGTGCCGATCGCCTGCAACAGGCGGTCGCACAACGTGCGCTGCGGGGTGCCGACGCCCTCGCCAGGACAGGCGACGGTGACGCCCTGGCGGACGGCGGCGGGAGTATTGGGCATGGCGCGGACGATGGCCGCCGTCTCGCCCAGCAGCGCGGCCATGCCGGCGATGGTGCGGCCGGCCATGATCGAGAGAAACACCGCACTGCGGGCGTAGCGGCGATAGGCCGGCAGCACGGCAGCCGCGTTCTGCGGCTTGACCGCCAGGACGACCGCGGCCGGGGCAAACTCCTCCGGGATGGCGGTCGTGTCGGGCACGACCTTCATATCGGGACCGTTCAGCGAAGCGGCGGATGGGGCGGGATCGACCGCAATGGAGGGAGCCAGCCCCTGCTCCCGCCAACCGGAGAGCATGGCGCTCCCCATGCGGCCGCAGCCGACCAGCAGGATGGGGGGAATGGAGCCGATGGGGGTGTCGCTCATGTGTTCACCGATGCCGGCCGGATGGTGGGGTGGCGCGGATGGTGCAGTGGGCGTCCTGTCCCGTCAAATGCGGGGGTATGTGGCTGTGGCCCGGACGGTGCGCCGATGGCCGGGCAGCCGCCCGGCCACAGCGGGCATCGTATGCTGTTACGCCTCCCCTGCGCAGTCGAGCATGGCGGCGGCGAGGGCTTCTTCGGGGGACTTGCCGCCCCAGAGGACAAACTGGAAGGCCGGGAAGAAGCGCTCGCATTCTGTCAGCGCAATGTCGATCATGTCCTCCAGACTTTCGGCCGAGGCGCCCGAGGCGCCGCGGAGCAGCACGGCGTGGCGGTAGACGGGAACGCCATCCTCGGACTCCAGGCCGAAATGGCCGAGCCAGAGGCGTTCGTTGGCGAGGGCGAGGAGTTCATACAAGGCATGACGCTGCTTTTCCGGCACCTTCATGTCGAAAGCGCAGGTGAAGTGCATCACGCTGATTTCGTGCGACCAGTTGAAGAACAAACCGTAATCGCACCAGTGACCCGGCGCTTCCGCGGCCATTTCCGATTCGCTGCGACGGTCGAATTCCCAGTCATTTGCGGCGACAATCTGCTCCATAACGTCAAGGGGATTGGCGGCTGTCTCGAAGGACGTGGTCAGCGATGCTGACATGCGGGGTCTCCCGTCAAGAGGAAGGCCGAGCGTGGACTCCAATTCCGGGTTCGGGCGCCGAAGCGCGCGAGTCGACCGTGACTGGCCACGCAACGAGCCTAGTCGTGTGTCTGCCGCCACTGCAAGAGGCAGACAGTCTCAATTTATGAAACTTCCCCTTGGATTGTTAGAGGAAACTACCCCGGTCACGCGCCTTCGGGTGCGATGGTGTCTTCCTTGGGGGCTTCAAGCGCGGCAACCCTCTTCTCCAGCGCCGCAAGCCGGGTTTCGAGCTCGGCCACTCTGGACTCTGCCGCTTCCTGGCCGGCGCGGGCGTTGGCCGCCATCTCCTTCACCGCGTCAAGCTCATCGCGGCGAACGAGGTCGAAGCGTTGCATCAGCTCATCCATACGGGCGCGCATCATCGCCTCGGCTTCCTCCCGCAGTCCGGCCAGTGCCGACATCGCGCCCCCCGCCACGCCGGCGAGATCGTCGAAAAAACGTGGGCGATCGCTCATGATTTCTCCTGCATGTATTGCAGCTTCCAGTTCCGTGCCGGGTTCGTATATAGCGCGCGCATGATCCTGATCACTGGCGGGGCCGGTTTCATCGGCTCCTATCTGCAAGCCGCGCTGGTTCGGCGTGGGCTTGAAACTGTTGTGGTCGATACGCTGGGCAGCGGCGGCAAGTGGCGCAACCTGGCGAAGCACCCGCCTGCACAGATCGTGCATCCGGATGA
>DASQVN010000656.1:0-7774 GCA_035640755.1 Rhodopila sp. | reverse complement strand
CAATGCCGGTGACCAGAATGGCCCCCCGGGATGTCACTTCGGACGGGGCTTCAGACATGGAACCAGGCCTCGCAATCCCGCAGCCGCGGCAGCGCCTTGTCCTTGTCGGACAGAATGAGCCTCTCCGCCGGCACCGGCCATTCGATGCCGATATCAGGGTCGTTCCAGATCACCCCGCGTTCGGCCGGTTTGTCATACGGCGCGGTGACCTTGTAGATCACCTCGGTCTCCTCGGTCAGCGTGCAGTAGGCGTGCAGGAACCCGGCCGGCACCCAGATCTGTGCCCAGTTCGCGGCGCTGATCTCGACGCCGACATATCTCCCGAACGTCGGCGAACCATGCCGGATGTCGACCGCCACGTCATAGACCGCGCCGCGCACGCAGCGCACCAGCTTGCCCTGCGCATTCGCCCCGATCTGGCAGTGCAGCCCGCGCAGCACGCCCACCCCCTGGGAATAGGCGTGGTTGTCCTGGATGAGCGCCTCCGCAATGCCGGCCTCGGCAAAGGCCGCCTGTTTCCAGGTCTCCGAGAAGAAGCCGCGCGGGTCGCGGAATCGCGGCGGCGTGACCAGCTTGACCTCGGGGATCGCCAGCGCCTCGACCTTCATTCCAGCTCCCCGTCGGCCAGTTCCAGCAGCACCCGCCCCAGCTCGGTCTTGCCCAGGTGCCGGGCGTGCTCGCGCAGCGCGTCGGCGCCGATGAAGCCCATGCGGAAGGCAACCTCCTCGGGGCAGCCGACCAGCATTCCGGTGCGCGACTGGATGGTCTGCACGAAGGTCGCCGCCTGCAGCAGGCTGTCCGGCGTGCCCGCATCCAGCCAGGCGCAGCCGCGCGAGAGTTTCTCGACCTGGAGCGTATTCGTCTCCAGATAGACGCGGTTGAGGTCGGTGATCTCCAGCTCCCCCCGCGCCGAGGGGCGGATCTGCTGTGCAATCGCGCTCACCTGCTTGTCATAGAAGTACAGCCCGGTCACTGCCCAGTTGCTGGTCGGCGCCGCCGGCTTCTCGACGATCTCGACCGCCCGCCCATCCGAAGCGAAAGAGACAACGCCGTACCGTTCCGGATCACGCACCTGGTAGGCAAATACCGTGGCGCCGGACGGGCGGGCGGCTGCCTGCCGCAGCAGCGCCGAGAGATGGTCGGCATAGATCAGGTTGTCGCCCAGCGCCAGCGCGCAGGCCTCCCCCGCCAGCCAGTCCCGCCCGATCAGGAACGCCTGCGCAATCCCGTCCGGACTCGGCTGTTCCGCATAGGTAACCCGCACCCCGAAGCGCGATCCGTCGCCGAGCAGCCGCCTGAACTGCGGCAGGTCGGCGGGGGTGGAGATGATCAGGATGTCCCGGATGCCCGCCAGCATCAGCGTCGACAGCGGATAGTAGACCATCGGCTTGTCATAGACCGGCAGCAACTGCTTCGACGCCGCCAGCGTCATCGGATGCAGCCGCGTGCCGGAGCCGCCGGCCAGCAGGATGCCCTTCATGCCGCCTTTCCCTTCACCGTGCCGGCACAGTCCAGCGGGGCGGTCCCCAGTGGGGCCGTACCCAGCCGCTGCCCGGCATAGCGCGCCGCCCGCAGCGCCTGCCACCAGGCGCGGTTGCCGAGGTACCAGTCGATCGTCTTCGCCAGTCCGCTCTCGAAATCATGCGGCGCCTTCCAGGCCAGCGCCCGCTCGCTGCGCGAAGGGTCGATCTCGTAACGGAAATCATGCCCCGGCCGGTCGGTGACGAAACGGATCAGCCGCTCCCGCGGCCCCGCCGGGTCGGGAACCCGCCGGTCGAGATGCGCGCAGATCGCCCGCACCACCTGCAGGTTGCTGCGCGGCTGGCGCCCGCCGATCGCATAGGTCTCGCCGGCTTGGCCCTGTTCCACGACACGCACCAGCGCCGCCGCATGGTCCTCGACGTACAGCCAGTCGCGCATGTTCGAGCCGTCGCCGTACACCGGCAGCTCCTTGCCCTCCAGCGCGTTCAGCGTCACCAGCGGGATCAGTTTCTCGGGAAACTGCCATGGCCCGTAGTTGTTGCACGTGTTCGAAACGATCGTTGGCAGCCCGTAGGTGTGCTGCCACGCCCGCACCAGATGGTCCGACGCCGCCTTGGTCGCCGAATAGGGGCTGCGCGGGTCGTACGGCGTCGTCTCGCAGAAAGGCGGATCGCCATGTGTCAGCGCGCCGAACACCTCGTCGGTGGAAACGTGATGGAACCGGAACGCTGCCTTTCGTTCCGGCGACAGTTCATCATAATGGCAACGCGCCGCCTCCAGCAGCGTGAAGGTGCCGACCACGTTGGTCTGCACGAAGTCGGCCGGCCCGTCGATCGAGCGGTCGACATGGCTCTCCGCCGCCAGGTGCATCACCGCATCCGGGTCATGCGCCTCGAACACCTCGCGCATCGCCCGCCCATCCGCGATGTCGGCGCGGACCAGCACATGCCGGGGATGCGCCCGGCCCTGCTCCAGCGCGTCCTCCGACGCCGCATAGGTCATCTTGTCGATGTTGATCACCACGTGATCCGTCTCGCGCAGCAGGTGGCGCACAACGGCGGAGCCGATGAACCCGCACCCGCCGGTCAGCAGCAGCTTCATGAGCCCGCCTGTCCTTCGACCGTTCCAGATGCCGGGTCGGTAACATTAATTAAAGCCTTACAGCAACCTTCACCTCGCTGCACCGCGCAAAAACAGCTCGACCGCCTGCTCGCCCCAGCTGTGCACCTCCTGCTCGCCAAACCCGGGCATCAGGCCCAGCGCCCGCTGCTGCGGACCGGCGAGGACAAGGTGGATGAACTGTTCGGCAGCGTAACGCGTGTCCTGCGGCGGCAGCACCCCCTGCGCGACTGCCCGGTCCAGCAGCGCCGCAACCCGCGCGATCCCCTCCGTCGCTCCGGCGTCGCGGATCATGTCCGGCAGTTCCGGAAAGCGCATGCCCTCGGCCACCAGCAGCCGGTGCAGTGCAATCGCCTCCGGCGTCAGCGCCACGGCAAGGATACGTCCGGCGGCGATGCGCAGCGCAGCCTCCGGCTCCTCGGCCTCGGCCCAGTCGCCAGCCTCCGACAGCCAGCGCGCCAGCAGCCGCCCCATCACCGCGCGGAACAGCGCTGGCTTGCCGTTCCACCGCGCATAGATCGTGCGCTTCGCGACGCCGCAGCTCCGCGCGATCCCCTCGATCGTCGTCGCGGCATAGCCATGCGCCAGAAACGCCGCGGTGGCCCGGTCCAGGATCGTCGTTTCCAACTGGACCGCCGCCGCGGCCGTCGGCCGCCCGCCCGTGCCGCGCCGGCGCTCCGCAGGCACCCGGTTAGTAGTCCTAGTAATGATAGTAATGCGGATGGTGGTAGTAGCCCGGCCCCCAGGCCGGCTCGATCACGCAGCCCGACAGCGCGATCACGAGGCCCACGGCGCCCGCCAGGCGGGCCAGCAGCTTGAACGATGACATGCGGACACTCCCGTCTGCTCTGTGACAGGAGATATGGCACAGGGAATAAAACGCAACGGGTGCGATGCGATACCAAGTGTAAGCCAACCGTGCCCACAATGTGGCGCGGTTACAAAACCCCGAGCCGATCGCCGGAGCGCGGCACGTGCGGAGGCGTGAATCGGCTCGCAAATTCTCAGAACGAGAGCAAATCAAAAATCCAGATCGGCATAATGGGCCGGCGGCGCCGTGCCCGACACCTTGTCCGCCAGTACCCCCCGGAAGCTCGGCCGGCTCTTGATCTTCGCATACCAGTCCTTGGCCGAGGGCGAGATCGACCAATCCAGCTCGCCGATATAGTCCAGCGTCGAGAGATGCGCCGCAGCGGCGAAGTCGGCCAGCGACAGCGCCGGTCCCGCCAGCCATTTCCGCGTCTCCGCCAGCCAGCCGATATACTCAAGGTGATAGCGCAGCGCGACATAGCCGGTGCGGATCGCCGCCGGGTCCGGGTTGCCGCGCCGCGTCAGCCGCCGCAGGTACTTCTCGCCATACAGGTTCTGCGTCACCTCGGCAGCGAACTTGCCGTCGAACCACGCCGCCAGCCGCCGCGTCTCGATCCGCTCAGCCAGCGTGCGCCCCATCAGGTTGCTCTCCGGATAGGCCTCATCGAGATACTCGCAGATCACCGATGAATCCGGAATGATCAGGCCGTTGTCCTCAACCAGCGTCGGCACCGTCCCAGCCGGATTGAGCTCGAGATATTCAGGACGGCGTTCCCAGGTCTTCTCGACCCGCAGCTCGAACGGCAGGCGCTTTTCCGCAAGGACCAGGCGGACCTTGCGGGCGAAGGGGGACAACGGCAGGTGATACAGGACACGCATTTGCTGGCTGTATCGCATCCAACGCCGGCCGAGGCCAAGTGTTCAATCGCCGCGGAGGATGGAACAATCTTGCGCGCCAATGTCCGGCCGCTAATGTCCCACCCAGGCATCGAAACGCGGCCGCAGCTTGGCCAGGTTGTCGTGCCAGAACCCGGCATCCAGCTTCAGCGCATTGGCCAGGTTGGCCGGGTTGCTGGCCGCTACCGCCGCCAGCTCCGGCGGCAGGCTCTCGGTCAGCCCCTTCGCCATCCCGGCCTCGCCGCTCTGCTGCAGCAGCTTCTGCTCGACCGCCGGCATGCCGGTGAAATACAGGAACTGCTGCGCCGCCCGCAGCAGCGGCGAGCCCTTGATGATCGCCCAGCTCTGCACCTCATACAGCCCGCCGGCGAACTGCAGGCCGAAGTTGCGGTGATGCTGCTCCCCCAGCACCGCGATCCGCCCACTCGGCGCCGAGGACATCAGCACGTCACCGGATGACAGGATCTTCGCCGCCTCGGCATTGCCGTTCCACCACACCAGATACGGCTTCAACTGGTCCAGCTTGCGGAACGCGCGGTCGACCCCCTCGGCCGTCGCCAGCGTCTTGTACACGTCACCCGGCCCCACGCCGTCGGCCAGCAGCGCGATCTCCAGGTTGCCGCGCACACCCTTGCGCAGCCCGCGCTTGCCTGGGTACTTCGCGACATCCCAGAAATCCGCCCAGGTCGGGCTGACCGGCAGCTTGTCCTTGTCCCACGCCAGTACCGTGTCCGATACCAGCGCCCCCAGCCCGCAGTCACTGACCGCCGCCGGCAGGTAATGGTCCTTGCCACCGATCGCCGACCAGTCGAGCTTCTCGAGCAGCCCGTCGCCGCAGCCGGCCGCCAGCTCCTCGGGATCGACCATCACGACGTCCCAGGAGTTGTCGGCCAGCTTGGCCTGGCTGCGCAGCGCATCCACCCCGCCGTCCCACACATGAATCTGCACCGGCAGCCCGGTCACGCTGGAGAACGACTGTCCATACGCCGCCTGCACCCCCTGCTGCATGCCCTCGTCACGCGTGACGACTGTCAGGTCGTTCGGGCCTGCGAAGGCTGCGGGCGCGGCAAGAAGCGCCACAGCGGCCAGGAGCGTGCGGGCGAGCATGGGAACGGGCGGTATCCAGCTTCCTGATGGTGAAACGACGCTACAAGGCAGACGCCTGTCAGGCAACGACCCTGGTTCGGGAGTGATTCGCGCCACTTTGTTGCCGGAGCTTTCGACGCCCCGCAAGACCCGCCATGCGCCGAAACCCGGCCAGCCGCTCGCGCGCCCGCGTCTTTGCAAGGGATTGTGACGTCGGATTGTGAGGCCTGGGCCGCGGTCCGCCGCGAAATCGCCCATTCCCGGCTCGAGTGCCCAGCTCAGGTGCCGAGCATGGCGCCCGTCTCCAGCCCTGCTTCGGCGGCCGCGATCTTCCGACCGCCATCCCAGCGCAGCCGCTGCACCTCGATGAAGCCGCCCTGGCCGTGAATCGTCACGCCCGCACTGCCCTGCGTCACCACCTCGCCCGGTTTCCTGCCCTTCACCTCGGCAAAGGTGCGGGCAATCCGTTTCCGGCAGTCGAACAGGAATAACTTGCGCCCCTGATGCGTCGTCCAGGCGCCCGGGGCGGGGTCGCAGCCGCGGATCAGGTTGTGGATGTGCTCCACATGGCTCGCCCAGTGGATCTGCGATTCGGCCTCGCGGATGATACCCTCATACCCCGCATCGGGTTCATACTGGGCAACCGCCGGCGCGATGCCCTTCATCACCAGGTCTGCGGTTTCCAGCAGCGCGGCAACCCCCATCGGGAAGATCTTGCCGAAATACAGGCTGCCGAGCGTGTCCTCCGGCTCGATCGGCACCGTTCGGCGCAGGAACACCGGCCCCTCGTCCAGCCCATCGGTCGGCCGGAAGATCGAGAACCCGGTCTCCCGCCGCCCCAGGATGATCGCCCAACTCATCGACGACGCACCGCGGTGCAGCGGCAGCAGGCTGGGATGGAACTGGATCGTGCCGAATCGCGGGATGGTGCAGAATTCCTGCGGCACGAACTGCGTGACATACGCCATGATGCCGATATCGGCCTCCGCCTGCCTCAGCGCCTGCTGCGCCTCCGGATCGCTCAGCCGGGGAAACTGGTAGGTCGGAACGCCCGCCGCCTCCCCGGCCAGCCGCAGCGGGTCGGGCCGTGACGTCTCGGGCGCGCAGAACACCGCGGCAACCGTGTCGCCCCGGGCGCGGAACGCCTCCAGCGTGGCCTTGCCGAAATCCTGCTGGCCAATGATCGCGACGCGCATATCTCCATCCCCCCGATGTCGTTGGTGGGAAGTGTGCGGAGGGACGGCGAGGATGTCGAGGCCCTCAGGCCCCAGGCACCGGCCCCGGCGGCCCTTTCAGCTCCACCACGTTCCCCTCCGGGTCCGAGACATAGATCGACGGCCCCTGACCCTCTGCCCCATAGCGGGACGCAACCGGTGCCGGATCGGCGCCGTGTGCCCGCAGATGCGCAATGATCGCATCCGCATCGAACGGCTCCACCCGCAGGCAGAAATGATCCATGTTGCGGCCCTCCGCACCGGCCGCCGCACCGCCCTTGCGGCCCAGCGGGCCGTCAACCGGCACCAAGTCGATCAGCGCCCCGCCGGCGCGAAGCTGATAAAGCCCCAGCTCCTCCTGCACCTTTTCCACCGGACAGCCCAGCACCTTGGTGTAGAATTCCATCATTGGTTGCAGATTTGCCACCCGCAGCACCACATGGTCGAGATGCCTGATCCTCAACATGGCATTCCGCCTTCCCATTTCCCCTCTGCCACCGCACAATAGGCCAGATCGCGGGAGCGCGGAATGTGCGGCAGCGTGAATCTGCCCGACAGGTCAACAGCTAGCGCGCGCTTTCGCCGTTTCCAGCCAACTTGAAGGCGCGCCAGAACCATGTCCAGACGTTCGGTGGAAGTCACGGCGGACCTGGTCTTGCGGGCCTATCGCCACGGGCTGTTCCCGATGGCCGAGGGACGCACGGGCGACCGCCTGTTCTGGCTCGACCCAGTGAAGCGCGGCATCCTCCCGCTCGACTCATTCCACCTGCCGCGCCGCCTGCTGCGCACCGTCCTCTCCGGCGAATACCACGTCACCGCCGACCAGAACTTCGCCGGCACCATCGCCGGCTGCGCCACCCCACTGCCCGGCCGCACCGACACCTGGATCAACCCGCAGATCGAGCGCCTGTTCACCGAGATGTTCCGTATGGGCTACGCCCACTCGATCGAGGCCTGGCACCACGGCACCCTGGTCGGCGGCCTCTACGGCGTCGCCCTCGGCGGCGCGTTCTTCGGTGAGAGCATGTTCAGCTTCGCCCGCGATGCCTCGAAGGTCGCCCTCGTGCATCTGGTCGCCCGGCTGCGCCTGGGCGGCTTCCAGTTGCTGGATACCCAGTTCGTCACCAGCCACCTCGCCCAGTTCGGCGCCCAGGAAATCCCCCGTG
>DASQVN010000655.1:0-2352 GCA_035640755.1 Rhodopila sp. | reverse complement strand
GAGAAGGTGTGCATCGAGACGGTGGAGGCCGGCCACATGACCCGCGACCTGGCGGTGCTGATCAGCCCCGAGCAGCCGTGGATGAACACGCAGGCGTTCCTGTCCAAGCTGGACGAGAACCTGCAGAAGGCTATGAAGTAGCAGCCCATCACCTGTGGGGGCAACCGATGAACGACCTGAACGAACTGTCCGGGAGCGAACTGTCCGGGCTGGGGCATTACCCGCTGGGGCGCCGGGGCCTGATGACGTCCGGCCTGATCAGCGGCTTCACGCTGGCGACGCAGCGTGTCGAGGCGCAGGCGATCCATACCGACACGCAGGGACTGGAGGCCGGCGAGGCGCGGATCCCGACCAGCGACGGGACGCTGCCTGCCTATTACGCGAAGCCGACCGGGCCAGGTCCGTTTGCGATCGTGCTGGTGAACGAGGAAATCTTCGGCGTCCATGAATACATCAAGGATGTCTGCCGGCGGCTGGCGAAGCATGGGTGTCTGGCGGTTGCCACCGAGTACTACGCGCGTCTGGGCGACCTCTCGAAGATGACGGACATGGGCCGGATCATCCAGGACGTCATCTCGAAGGCGCCGGATGCGCAGTACATGTCGGATTTGGACTCGACTGCGGCCTGGGCCGGCCGGAACGGCGGCAACGGCGAGCGGCTGGGGGTGATCGGCTTCTGTCGCGGCGGACGCCAGACTTGGCTCTATGCCGCGCACAACCCGCACCTGAAGGCGGCGGTGGCGTTCTATGGTCCGCTGGGGGGAACGCCGTCGTCGATCCAGCCGAAGACCGCGCTCGATATTGCGGGGGAGATCAAGTGCCCGCTGCTGGGACTCTATGGCGGGCAGGACCAGGGGATTCCGGTCGAGCGTGTGCGGGAGGCCGAGGCAAAGGCGAAGGCGGCGGGCAAGACGGTCGAGATCGTCATCTATCCGGATGCGGGGCATGGGTTCCATGCCGACTACCGGCCCAGCTACAAGCAGGCGGATGCGGCGGATGCCTGGAACCGCGCGATCGGGTGGTATCAGCGCTTCGGGGTGCTGCCGGCGAGCTGAGGGGGCGATTCGCTGCGGCATCGCCCGGGGGTGGATGGCCGGGTCAGGCCCGGCCATGACGGTTCTGTACCGGTGACGGTTTCGTACTGGCGGCATTCGTACTGGCAACATTCGTATTGGCGGCAACGGGTTTTGGGTGGGTGCATGCGATCTGTGGCGAGCTGGGTGGCTGGGTTGAGCTTGGTGTGCGTGGTGGCGGCGGCACAGGCTGAGCCGGTGCGGCCAACCCTGCTGCCGGCTGGGCAGTTCAGCACCAGGGGCAACCAGATCGTCGATGAGAAGGGGCGGCCGGTGCGGCTCGCCTGCATCGGCTGGAACCAGTTCAACATGCAGATCTCGTTCGAGCGGCAGACCGAGCTGATGGTCCGGCACGGGTTCAACTGCACCCGGATCTCCTGGGTGAATGCGACGATGGAGCGTGACCTGGAGCGGATCGACCGTGTCGTTGCGGCGGCGCAGAAGGTCGGGCTGCGGGTGATCCTGGACAATCACACGAATGAGCCGGGGCACGGCCCGCGGGACAACTGGGGCGCGCAGCAGAAGAACGGGCTGTGGTATGACCGCGGCGGCGGCTCGGACAACACCGACGGCGGCGGCAACCCCGGCACGGTGACCGACGCGAAGTTCCTGGCCGACTGGCAGGCGGTCGCGCGCCACTATGCCAAGAGCCAGACGGTGATCGGCTACGACCTGCGCAATGAGCCGCTGGACTGGCCGGGCATGAGCGAGTGGGGCACCGGCTCGAACCGCGACATCCGCGACATGTATGAGCGGGTGGGCAATGCGATCCAGGCGATCGACCCGTCCAAGCTGATCATCGTCGAGCCGCCGAACAGCGACTGCCGCGGCATCCGCAAGTATCCGGTGACACTCGGCGTGCCCGATAAGCTGGTGTACTCGGTGCATGAGTATCCAGGCGAGATCAGCGCCGAGAAGGTCAGCTCCGGCCCGGCGCTGATCAAGCGGATGAACGAGAAGTGGGGCTTCATCATCAATGAGGGGATCGGGCCGATCTTCGTGGGCGAGATGGGCGCCTCGATGACAAGCCCGCAGAGCAAGGCGTGGGCGGCGACGATCGTGCCGTATCTGAACGGCGAGGGGCCGGACGGGCTGCGGATCGGCCGCGGCCAGGGTGTCTCGACCGACTGGTGGGCCTGGGGCTATCTGCCGGGACAGAATCCGGACGGAACGCTGGAGGCGAACTGGACCACGCCGCGACCGGCGCAGGAGGCGGTGTATTCAAAGCTGCGTCAGAGGCCGATCGAGTAGGGCGCGCGCGCGGCGGGGCGGTCCGTGC
>DASQVN010000654.1:0-3755 GCA_035640755.1 Rhodopila sp. | reverse complement strand
GCCCTGGCCGCCGATCCCGCGGCCGAACCCGCCAGACGCCGCGACGCGGCCGCCGCCCTGGCGCAGTTCCGCGACGTCCAGACACACGTCATGCCGCATGTCACCGTGCGTCCCCTCGGCCTGCTGATGCGCATGCCCTGATGCTCGACCTCTCCGACGTCACCTTTCACGGGCCGGCGCTGCCCGCGCCGTTCCTCCGCGACGGGCTGGTCCTGCCGCCGCAGCCCGGGTTGCAGGCAGCCTGGGACAGTATCCGCCCGAAGCTGCGCAGCGGCGGCGCCCAACGTGTCCACGCCTCGGTCCTGGTGCCCCTCGCCTCCGCCCTCGGCTACACAATTCCCGCCCGCCAGCCGGCCGTGACGACCCGCGAGGCCAAGGAGGACGGCGGCTGGCTCCTGAAGGCCCGGAACGGCGCCGCGATCCGCGCCTGGAGCTTCGACCAGGACACCGAACTGGACGCCGGAACGCGCGCCGCCCGTGCCAGCCCGACGCGCATCGCTCAGCGCGTGCTGCTGGCCGCCGGGGAGCGTGCCGGGCTGCTGACCAACGGCGCCCTGCTGCGCCTGCTGCTGTGCGATCCTGTTCGCGCGGACAGTGTCGTATCCATCGATACCGCAGCCTGGCGCAGCCGCACCGAACCGCCGGATTCTTTCCGCCTCCTGCGCGCCCTGGCCGGTGCCGACACGCTTCCATCCCTGCCATCGGTCCTCGACGCCGCGCGCCTGCACCAGGCCCGCGTGACCAAGGACCTGCGCCGTCAGGCGCGCGACGCCATCACCGGCTTCATCAATGCGCTGCCGGACCGCAGCGGCGTGCCGGCCGAAACCCTGTGGCGCGAGTCGCTCGCGCTGGTCTACCGCCTGCTGTTCATCCTGAAGCTGGAAAGCCCCGCGCCCGATGCGGCCGGCTTCAGCTTCGCCGTTACCGCCCTGTGGCGGGAGACCCTGTCGCCGACGCGCGCCCTGGCACCGCTAGTGCGCCGCCACCTGGACCAGTGCCACGCCACCGGCCGCATGCTCGAATCCGGCCTGCGCCTGCTGTTCACCGTATTCCGCGACGGGCTGAGCTGCGCTGAACTGCGCATCACCCCGCTGGGCGGCGCGTTGTTCGGCGCCGATGCCACGCCGGTACTGGACCGCATGGCATGGGGCGAGCGCGCCGTCGCCCTGCTGCTCGACCGCCTGATCTGGACCCCGGCGACCAGCGGCGAACGCGCCCGCGTGCACTACGGCGCCCTCGACGTCGAGGAACTGGGCAGCATCTACGAGTCGCTGCTGGAGCAGGAGCCCGGCATCGCCGCCGAACCGCTGCGCCGCGGGCGCGCGGGCCGCCAGGAGACCGTCGTTCCTGCCGCCGGCACACCTCCCGACATCTCCCCCGGCCAGTTCTTCCTGCGCCCCGGCCTGGGCCGCAAATCCAGCGGCTCCTTCTACACGCCGCATGAGTTCGTGCGCTTCATGGTGCGCGAAACCCTCGCCCCGAAGATCGCCGTCCTCTCGCCCGAGGACGACCCGCACCCCGCCCGCCTGCTGCGTGTGAAGGTCGTCGATCCCGGCATGGGCAGCGGGCACTTCCTGGTGGAAGCCTGCCGCTTCCTGGCCGAGGCGCTGCTGAGCGCCTGCCGCAGTGCCGATGAACGCGGGCTGCGCGATCGGATCGCCGCCCTGCCCGACCCCGACGCGACGCTTGCCGCCTACCTGCCCAGCCGCGGCTGGTCCGAACTGCGGGCCCGCGCCATCTGCCGCCGCCTGGTCGCGGTGCACTGCCTGTACGGCTGCGACCGCAACCCGCTCGCCGTGGAACTCGCCAAGCTCTCGCTCTGGCTCGAATCCTACGCCGAGGGCCTGCCGCTCACGTTCCTGGACCATCGCCTGGTCACCGGCGACGCGCTGACCGCCCCGCTCTTCGAGGACCTGGCCACCCTGCCGGTGACCGGCAGTCCGCTGGACCCGCTGCTCGCTGCCGGGGTCGAGGCCCGCCTGCGCGCGGCTATGGACCGGGCCGCGCAGCTCGTGCAGGCGCTCGACAGCTCGATCGGCCGCGACCTGGCCGAGCTCAGCCACAAGCAGGGACTCAAGGAGCGCCTGGACGCGGAGCTCCACCCGCTGCGCCAGCTCGCCCGCGCCTGGGCCGGCTCGGCCATGAACGGCGCGCGCGACGCCGACGATATCTGGCTGGGTCTTGCCAGGCAGGTCGCCGATACCGGCGCATGGCCCGCGAAGCTGACCCGCCGCCAGCGGGCGTTGCTGGATGCCGGCATCGAAGCCCTGCCCTGGGACCTGACGTTCCCCGAAGCCCGCGATGGCTTTACCGCGGTGCTGGGCAACCCGCCCTGGGACATCGTGCTGCCGAACACGGCGGATTTTGTTTCAGGGTATGACCCAGCGGTGCTGGACGCGCCACCGGCGCAGCGGGCCGCGATACAGTGCGCGGTGTTGGCGCGCCCGGATGCGGCGGCCGCCTTCGCCACCTACCGCGCCGGGTTCGAGCGCACGAAGCGGATCGCCGCGCGCCTGTATCGGCACCAGCGCGCCGGCACGGGACGCGACGCCACCGCCGGCAACCTCGACCTGTTCCGCCTGTTCGCCGAACGCGCCGTGCGCCTTACCGCGCCGGACGGCACGATCGGCCTGCTGCTCCCCGCCGCGTTCCACGCCAACGAGGGCGCCACCGCCCTGCGCCAGCTCTACCTGGCGGAAACCAGCCTGGTATGGTGTCTGTCGTTCGAGAACCGCCGCCGCATCTTCGACATCGACAGCCGCTTCAAGTTCGACATCGTCATCGCCACCCGCCCCGGCCCGACGCGATCGTTCCGCTGCGGCTTCTACCTCGAGCGGATTGAGGACGCGGTGAATGCCATGACCTATAATCTGCCGTTCCTGCAGGCCTCCAGCGGCGCCAACCTGACGCCGCTGGAGCTCCGCGGCCCCGACGACCTTGCGGTGGCCCGCGCCATGTTCGCCCGCCCCCAGCGGCTTGGCGCGTGGTGCGCCGAGCGGGGCATCCGGCTGGGCCGCGACCTGCACATGACCGGCGATGCTGCGTGCTTCCAGCCCGCCGGGGCAGCCGAGTTGGTGCTGCACGAGGGCAAGACGTTCCATCAATACACCGACCGATGGCACGCTGCACCCCGCTACAGCGTCGCCCCCGACGCCATCCGCCCCGCCATCGCCGAGGCCGCGCGTCACCCGCGGCTGGCCTTCCGCGACATCGCCCGCGCCACCGACGAACGCACGATGATCGCCTGCATCGCACCCCCGGGCACCGTGTTCGGCCACACCGCGACGGTCGAGAAGACCCCATGGGCCCGCGATCTGGACGACGCGCTGGTGCTGTGCGCGGTGTTCAATTCCTTCGCGTTCGACTGGCTGGTGCGCCTGAAGGCGGCGACGCATCTGAGTCTGTAGTTGCTGGAGGCGTTGCCGATGCCGGATCTGTCGGCGTCCGATAGGCGGTTCCTGGCCGATGCAGCTGCCACGCTCACCCGCCATCCCGCGAGTTCCGTCCCCCTACGCCGCGATACATTGCGCGCGCGCGTCGACGCGCTGGTGGCGCGGCGGTACGGCCTCACACAGGATCATTACGCGCGTGTTCTAGGTGGGTTCAACCACCGCTCCTGGCCCGAAGCGCCGACCTCATGCCTGCACGCCTTCGATGCCCAGGCGCATCAGGACGACCCTGCTCCCCGCGCCGAACAACAGGCCCGCACGCCGGCCCGACGCCGCGCATTAACCCGTGGTTAAGGATTTGCATGC
>DASQVN010000653.1:0-3713 GCA_035640755.1 Rhodopila sp. | reverse complement strand
ATGACCGGCGGCGGGATTGCCGACGGTCTGAATCACGCGACCAAACAGCGCCGGAGCGTGATGACCGGCGGCGGGATTGCCGGCGGTCTGAATCACGCGACCAGTTAGCGCCGGCGCGCGCGTTCGCCGCATGGCTGGCTTCGGCCGGGCATGCCGAGGCGGCAGCGCGGTGCGAGCGCTTTCTGCTCGCCTCGCCGCTCGGCTGGACGGTCACGCTGCCGGGGCCGGTCGGCGAGAGCAACATCTACACGCTACGGCCGCGCGGCGCGGTGGCGGCCCTGGCGCGGAGCCCGGAGGGGCTGATGACGCAGCTTGCCGCCATCCTTGCTACCGGCAATCAGGCGGTCATCGAGATGGACAACCCGGCGCGCGCCGAACTGGCAGGGATTCCGGGGAATGTGGCGGCGCAGATCCACGTTGTCGGATCGGCCGATGCCGTCGCGGACCTGAAGATGGTGCTGTTCGAGGGCGACGCCGCGGCGCTGACCGCGTTGAACCGGCGCATGGCAGAGCGCGATGGCCCCATTGTGCAGGTGCAGGCGGTTGCGCCGGGCCAGGCGGACTATGACCTTCCACGCCTGCTGGAGGAACGGTCGGTCACCACCAACACCGCTGCTTCCGGCGGCAACGCCAGCCTGATGATGATCGGCTGAGACCTCCGAGGCCCTCCGCTCCCTTCCTCTCTCCGTGTTGAAAAATCCGAAGCTGCCATCACCCCGGCACGGCGCCCACGAAGCTCAGTAACACCCCGCCACCCGCGCCCGCTCCCGCACCAGCGCCAGCACCGCCCGGCACAGCGGCATCGGCTGCTCCACCAACCCGCCGAGCTCCACCACCGCGCCGAGCAGGGCATCGATCTCCATCGGCCGCCCGCGTTCGAGGTCCTGAAGCATGGAGGTCTTGTGCGCCCCGACCTCCGCCCCGCCCGCGATCCGCTTGTCGACATCGATGCTGAACCTGACGCCCAGCGCCTCGGCCGCCCCCTTGGCTTCCAGCATCATGCCGTGGCAAAGGGTGCGAAGGTCATCCTGGCCGGTGATGCGGTCGAGCGTGGCGCAGGTCAGCGCCGAGATCGGGTTGAAGGCCAGATTGCCCCAGAGCTTGACCCAGAGCTCGTCGCGGATGCGTGGACGGATCGGCGCCTTCAGGCCGGCGGCGATCATCGCTTTCGACAGCGCCTCGATGCGCGCGGAGCGGGAGCCGTCGGGCTCGCCCAGGGTGAAGCGGTCACCGTAGGTGTGGGCGATGACGCCGGGCTCGACGACCTCGGCGGCGGGGTAGACGACGCAGCCGATGGCCTGCCGCGGCGGCAGCAGCGCCGAAACCTTCCCGCCCGGATCGACGCTTTCCACGATCCTGTCCCGGAACGGGCTGTCGAGGCCGTGGAAATACCAGTACGGCACCCCGTTGACGGCGGTCACCAGGGCGCTCTCCGGCCCCATCATCTTCGCGATCGCGGGCGCGGCGGACACCAGCCCGTGCGCCTTCAGCGTCACCACCACGTAGTCCTGCACCCCGGCTTCGTCCGACGAACCGACGCAGCGCGGGTGGACGGCGATGGTTTCGCCTTCCGAGCGCAGCGTGACGCCATTGGCCTGCATTGCCGCGAGGTGCGGGCCGCGGGCGATGAAGGTCACCTCCACGCCCGCCTGCGCCAGCTTCACGCCCAGGAAGCCGCCGATTGCGCCGGCGCCGAAAATCGCGACCCTCATGCGGTGATCCCGAGCTTCTCCGCCAGGCCGATGCGCTGCAGCTTGCCGGTCGCGCCCTTCGGGATTTCGGTCAGGAACACAATCTTCCGCGGCACCTTGAACTGCGCCAGCCGCTTGGCGCAGAACGCGCGCAGCTCGGAATCCCGCACTTCCTGGCCGTTGCGCAGGACGATGGCGGCGCCGACCTCCTCACCCAGCTTGTCGTGCGGCACGGCGAAGGTCAGGCACTGCGCGACGGCGGGGTGGTCCATCAGGACTTCGTCCACTTCCAGTGGGCTGAACTTCTCGCCGCCGCGGTTGATCAGCTCCTTCAGCCGCCCGGTCAGGCGCAGGTAGCCGTTCTCGTCCAGCACGCCCTGGTCGCCGGTGCGGAACCAGCCATTGGTGAAGGCGGCGGCGTTGGCGGCGGGGTTGTTCTCATATCCGGCAGTGACGTTGCGGCCGCGGGTCACGACCTCACCCAGCGCGCCCGGCGGCAGCAGGGTCCCGGCCTCGTCCATGATGGCGATCTCCGGCCCGGCGGCAACGCCGACGCAGCCGGGATAGTGCGGACGGGGCGGCAACGGGTTGGAGGCCATCTGGTGGGAGGCCTCGGTCATGCCGTACGCCTCGATCACCGGGACGCCGAAGGTGTCTTCCAGCGCCGTCATCACCGGGCCGGGCAGGGAAGAGGAGGAGGAGCGGATGAATCTGAGCCGCCCGGCCTCGATCAGGTCCTTATGGCGCCGGGCGCGCTCCAGGATCGCCTGGTGCATGGTCGGCGCGGCGGTGTACCAGGTCGGACGGACCTCCTTGAACCAGGTGAAGAAGCGGAAGGCGTTGAAGCCCGGGGTGCAGCAGACCGCGGCGCCGGCGCCGAGGCTGGAGAGGGTTGCCGCGATCAGGCCGTGGATGTGGAACAGCGGCATGATGTTCAGGCACACGTCGCCGGGCGCGAGGGCGAGCCAATTGCCGATGTGGTAGGCTGAGGCGGTGATGTTGACGTGCCGCAGCGGCACGATCTTCGGCCGTGAAGTGGTGCCGGAGGTGTGCAGGATCAGCGCCACGTCGTCGGCTTCGGCAAGGCCGGGGCGGGCGGGGCGGCCGGCGGACCCCGTTGCCGTTTGCAGGCGGAAGCTGCCGGCGGGGCTGTCTGGTTCGGGGATCAGCTCGATGACAGGGACGCCGAGTTCGGCCGCGACCTCCCGCGCAGGGGTGTTGAGCCCGGCCTGGATGAGCACGGCGCGGGCGCGGAGGTCGTTGATGTAGAAGGTGAACTCGTCCTTCTTGTAGGTCGGGTTGAGCGGGGCGGTGGTGGCGCCGCAGGCGATGGAGATGAAGGCCGAGGCGGCTTCCGGACCGTTCGGCTGCACCATGGCCACCCGATCGCCCCGCCCGATGCCGGCCGCGTTCAGGCTGGCGACGGTGCGTTCGGCCAGCGCGCGCAGGCCGCCGTGGGTCAGCCATGGGCGCCCAGGCGCGCCAATGGCCGCGCTGCCGTCGGGGCTGCGCGCCAGGAGTTCCCAAACGTTGTCTGCGGGGTAGTCCATCATTCGCCGTTCCATCTGTTTGACGGCGTCTTACACCAATCGGAGGTAGCGTGGACAGACAGGTGCCAAGACAGACAGGGGGGCATGACGCCAGTGCGGGGCCTCAGAAGTCACCATGATGGGCGGGCCAACCCACGGCTGCCCGGTCTATTTTTGATTGTAGAGGGCGCATGGCATTGATTCTACTCGGTTCGAAGCGCTTGCCGGCGCATCGAACATGAGGAGGGGCAACCCGGTACCGCACCAGAATACTGTGTCCGCCCGCTCACCCAACAGCTGCCGATGCGAGGCCTCGGACCCACGGTCATGGGTAGGCTCGATCGGCCCATCTATCCCGGAACGGTTATGCGTATGAGAAGAGGCGCCGACTCGCCAGTGGCCACAATGAGCGAACCGGCGGCCAGCATCTTCAACTTGTGCTCGATGTGAGTGCGGTCATCCCGAGCCGATAAGATCGTCTGGAACAAAGTTT
>DASQVN010000652.1:0-7150 GCA_035640755.1 Rhodopila sp. | reverse complement strand
GAAACGATTGTGGCGACGATTTTTGAAGAAATCACCTACGCTCTGGCCCGCGGGGAGCGCGTGGAGCTGCGCGGCTTCGGCGCCTTCACCGTGAAGCATCGCGAGGCCCGCACCGGCCGCAACCCGCGGACCGGTGCCACCGTTGCGGTCGATGAAAAATCGGTCCCGTTCTTCAAGGCGGGCAAAGAGCTGCGGCTGCGGGTGAACGCAGGCAAGATTCCTCGCGCCGCCCCGGCAGCGCGCAAGCATGCCTAAAAGGTTTTCCGCTCCATGCTGTTCCTGCTGTTCACGCTGATCATCTGCATCCCGCTGGTCCTGTTCGCCCTGTCGAACGAGGAAACCGTGCGGCTCGGCCTATGGCCGATGGATTATGCGCTGGAGGCGCCGCTGTCGGTCGCCATCCTGGTGGCGATGGCAATCGCCTTCGTGCTGGGCGCCCTGGTTGTGTGGCTGTCGGTCCTGGCACAGCGCAACCGGGCACGCCGGGCGGAACGCACCGTGCGGCTGCTGGAGGCCCAGGTGCAGGAGTTGAAGGCGCGCGTGGAACATCCGCTGTCCTTGCCGCCTGCGGCTTGATGCCCGACCACAACCCGCTGATGGTCGCGTTGGACACCGCCGATGCGGCCCTGGCATCACGCTGGGCGGGCACGCTCGCGCCGCATGTGGGCCTGTTCAAGCTGGGGCTCGAGTTCTTCCTGGCGCATGGTCCGGCGGGCGTTCGGCAAGTGACCGACGCGCCGGTATTTCTCGACCTCAAGCTGCACGACATCCCGAATACCGTGGCCGGCGGCGTGCGTGCGGTGCTGCCGCTGCGGCCGCGCATGCTGACGATCCATGCCTCGGGGGGCCCCGCGATGGTGCAGGCGGCGGCGCGGGAAGCGGCCGGCGCGGGGACAGAACGTCCGCTGATCCTGGCGGTCACCGTGCTGACCAGTCTCGATCAGGCAGTCCTGAACGCGGTGGGCATTGCCGCGGCCCCGGCGGACCAGGTGCTGCGCCTCGGCCGTATGGCCGTGGCGGCCGGGGCCGACGGGCTGGTGTGCAGTCCGCAGGAGGTGGCCGCGCTGCGTCAGGCGCTCGGCCCCAAGGTCACACTCGTCGTGCCGGGAATCCGGCCGGCCGGTTCGGCGCATGGCGACCAGGCGCGGACCATGACGCCGCGCGAAGCCGTCGAGGCCGGGGCCGACTGGATCGTGGTGGGCCGGCCGATCACCACGGCGCCCGATCCGGTGACGGCAGCGGCGGCGTTGCTGGGTAGCCTGCCATGACGGCGGTGAAGATCTGCGGCATCAATACGCCGGCGGCGTTCGATGCAGCGATCGAGGCTGGAGCTGACTTCCTGGGTTTCGTGTTCTTTCCGCCATCCCCGCGTTACGTCACAGCGGAGACCGCGGCGGCGCTGTCGGCCCGTCTGACCGGCGGGCCGCCCCGTGTCGGGCTGTTCGTCGAGCCGACCGCGGACGTGATCGCCCAGGTGCTGGGGGCGGTCCGGCTCGACGCGCTGCAGGTCTATGGCGCATCGGAACAGACCGACAATTTCCGGAGCCGCTTCGGCCTCCCGGTCTGGCGCGCGGTGGGCGTCGGCACCCGATCCGACCTGCCCGACCGCCCCTACGGTGCCGACCGGCTGGTGATCGAGGCCAAGGCGCCAGCCGGAGCCACCCGTCCCGGCGGCAACGCCACAACCTTTGACTGGACCATTCTGCGAGGCTGGCCCGCGCCGGTGCCCTGGATCCTGGCAGGCGGCCTGACGCCGGAGAACGTGGCAGACGCGGTCCGGGCGACGGGCGCCCCCGCGGTTGACGTGTCGTCGGGTGTGGAGCGGATGAAGGGCGTCAAGGACCCTGCGCTGATCCGCCAGTTTATCCGCGCGGCGAAGGCGGCCGGCTGATCAGGGCGTGATTGCCTGAGGCGGCACCGCGGGAAAGCGTGGACCACGCGGCCGGGTCAGGCACCGGTCACCCGAACGCCCCGACCTCATGCGTAATCGCGGCCGCGATCTCCCGCGCCATGGCGAACAGCCGCCGCATCGGCTCAAAGATTTCCTGATGCTCCCGCATGTACGCCGTCGTGCGGCGCTTCGGTGCGGGCTCACCGTAATCGCAGTCCACCGCAGGGTCCGGTGCCGGGGGGAAGATCTCGCCCAGCATGGTCAGGGAGGTATCGACATCCAGGCGAAGCAGCGCGGCCTCAAGCGCCAGCCGGGTGACGCCGTGCCGGGGCGAGAAATCGGGGATTTCGCTCGCCAGCAGCCAGATGCGGTGAATCAGCGCGAGCCGCAGGGCGTGCAGCAGGATCTCGCGGTTCGCCATGTGGGGCACGTCGGGCCAAGTGGCCCGCAGCGCCAGATGATCGGCCGAGATGCGCCGGAACAGCGATTGCGCCGCGGCCCAAATGTCCAGCCGCTCGAGCGCGCGGGCCACGGCGACGAGTGCTTCCCGCCGGCCGGGGCGACGCGTATGCGCGGCACGATCCAGCCAGGTGCCGGGATCGAGCGTGGCGACCACGGCGCGCAGCACCTCGATGTCGGAATGCGCCAGGGCGTGAACCGCCAAGTCCATCGCGCGCCGGAACCGACGGCTGCTCTGGCGGAGTTCGGTGAACTGCTCGGGGTGGCGGGCGGCGGCCGCGCCGATGCCCTGCAGCGTGTTGGCGCACCAGCCAAGCTGCTGGAGGATGGCGTTGTTGGGGATCGCCCGCAGCTCACGCGGGTGGCGGATGCGCGCCGTGCCGCCCATGCCGTCCGACTGGCGGGCCGCGGGCCGCGACCCGGTCCGGTCCAGCAGTGACGGACCGAAAGCGCCGAGCAGGGCCGCGTAGCCCGGGTCCTCCACCAGCCCGCCCATGGTAGCGCGGATCGTGGCAAAGAAGTCCGCCGCGAAGTCCGGGGCGGCATACACCGGGTCGTCGATCGGCCCCGCTGCCGGGTGGTATGTCTGCTCGGCAATGCGGGTGATCGTCGCCAAGGCCAGCTCCGGCGTGCCGAACAGGAGATAGCCGTCCCCGCCCTGGAATGCCGCTTCCTCCCGCACCTTCAGCCCGGCCTTGCCGAGTGCCTGGCGCGACGCAGTCGGCGAGAGATACTTCAGCCGGTCGACCAGGGAGCCGGGGTGCGCGCCACGGCCGATGCTCTCGCCATGCGTGTCGAACAGGATCACTTCGACCCCGGTGACGCCATGGTCGGCCAGCGTCTGGGCGATTTTCAGCCGCAGACGCTCGACCAGGTAGCTGGCGGCAAGCTGCCCGACATAGCGCCCGGAATCGGAGTAGCCGAACTGCAGTGCCAGCCTGCCGGTCGTCTTCAGGTAGTTCCGGTAGTGTGAGCTGCGCAGCGCCTCTTCCAGCACCGTCGCCCCCCGCTCCAGCGCTTCGGCGGTTTCGAATAGCGGACTGATCTCGACATGCCGCTCCACGCCGAACAGGCGCGCCAGCCAAAGGGCGCAGAGCAGGGTGTAGCCTGTTTCCGTCTCCGCGATCAGGAAGCGCACGGGTACCGAGCCGTCCACGTGCTTGATAATCTGGGCTATGGTCATCATCAGCCGAGCGGCCGAGGCCTGTTCGGCGATCAAGGCGCCGAAATCGACCGGCTCGGCCGTCACCGTATCCAGCGCGGCGTTGATGGAGGTGAACAGCGCGCGCCGGTGCGCCGGGTCTTCGGGCGGGTCGGCGATACCCAAGCGCTGGCGCACGACGTTATGCACCTGCGCGGCATTCAGGCGTGTATGGGTGTGGGCGAGTGCCAGCCCGTGCGACATCACCCCGGCGCGGGCCGCGGTCAGCGCCAGCCGGGCATGATCGTCCGCCTGGTTGATCGCGTCGCGGAACAGCGGCAGGAACGGGGCTGGCGAGGTCAGTGCCGCGTCACGGGTGCTGATCAGGTTCTGGGCAAAGGCCGCGACCCGCGGCGGGTCGGGCTGATCGGGGCAGAGCTCGATCTGCCGATCCACTGCATCGCGCGCCTCAGCGATCCGATCGGCCAGTGCCGCAGCGGTTGCCAGGGCGGAGACCTGAGCATGCAGCCGAGCGAGCTGCAGCCGCTTCATCTCCAACCGCAGACGCAGCGTGTCCAGCCAGCCGATGTCGGTGCGCCCGTCGGTGTCGTAGCCCACCCAGCTCGACAGGATTACCGGGCTTGGGTTGAGTTCGGTCCAGCGGTCGGGCCAGACGCCGCGGGCGACAGAGATCAACGCGGCATTGAAGCGGTCGATCGCGTCACGGCCGTTGGCGATGGCGGCGGTCGCCCGGGTGAATTCCTCCCGCAGCGTGATCGGCGGCGGACGATGCGATTCGAATGTCGGCACCGGGCGCCCGGAGGCGGCCTCGGCCAGCGCATGGCTGACCGCCGGCGGCAGCGAAAACGTGGGGTGCGCGGTGAACACCGCGGCGAAGCGCGTCCGCTCGGTCAACGCACGGTATTCGGCCCAGCGGATCGGGCTGTCATTCGGATCCGGGCGCAGCAGCTGCTGTGCGAGCTGGGCCAGCACCGCGTCGTTGGCATCTGTGTCCACGCCGCCGACATAGGCGGCGATGCGCTTGGCGCGGCCGCTGAACGCGGCATCGCGCAGGTGGCGGATCAGCGCGTCGATCAAGGCCTCGGTCAGCGCGCCGGTGTCCATCCGGCGCGTGATGGCGAGGGAAACGGACAGGACCGGGTTGCCGAACGGATCCTCGTCCGCTCGCGCACCCAGGCGGGCGGTCAGGTCCAGCAGGTCCTGGGCGAGTACCGCGATGGAGGGCGGGGCAGGCGCATCGGGCATGGCACGAGTTTGGCGACGATTGTGCGGTGCAGCAAGCGGGACGATGCAGTTAACGCAGGAAATCCGGCGGTTTGCACATCAATCCGGCGCGTTCCCCCCGCCCGCGTTCCTTGCGGCCTCAATTGGCGGGTGGCCCGATCGGGTTGCCGCCCGCCGAACAGATGCGGCCCGCTGCGTCAGCGCATGCCGGCCGGTGGATCACATACGACCGTCTTCATGTCGGCCGGAACCGAGACTTCCAGCAGTTCCAGCTCATCCGCCGTCCCGGTTTCGTTGTGCCGGGTGCCGCCGGGGATCATCAGTGAGTCACCGGGCTCCAGGCGGACCTTAGTGCCGTCCTCGAACTCCAGGTCCACCCAGCCCTTCAGCATATAGACAAACTGATGGTCGCAGACGTGATAGTGCCAGCCGGTCGGTCGGCCGAGCCCCTGGGTCGCCGACGTGACCTGGGCGCGCATGCGGCCGTCGGTCGCCGCGGTGACGCCAAGCTCCCGGTATTTGAAGAATTCGCGGCGGCCGGGTACATAGGTGGCGTCGCTCGCCTTGGAATACGCCAGCTTCTGGCCGCTCTTCGGGCCACTGGCGGATGCGGTATCATCCATGGAAGGTCTCCTCCTGCAGTTATTCTGCGTGCGGTTCTCCGGGGCAGACACGTCGTAGAGTGGGAGCCGTGCGCCCCGACCGTATGTTAGGACGCGATCCGCGCGGCTGCACGGGTCATTCCCAGTGGATCGCACCATAGGCTGTTTCAGCGCATGATCCAGACCTCCGGCGACCCGACCTTCGGTCATCACGCGCCAGCCAGTGCCATCGTGACGGGGAAAGGCGGCGGTTTCAAGCACGCGCGCCTTGCCGAAGCGGCCCGCAGGCGGCATCTAGCGCGGCATGCCCGACGCCATCCCCAAGATCCGCATCCGCAACCTGCACAAGCGCTTCGGCCGCAAGACGGTCCTGAACGGGGTCGATCTGGACGTCATGCCGCGCACCTCGATGGTCGTGATCGGCGGGTCGGGCAGCGGCAAGTCGGTGCTGCTCAAGTGCATCCTCGGCCTGATCGAGCCGGATGAGGGCAGCATCGAGATCGACGGGCAGGACATCCTGACCATGCCGCGGCGCGCGCGCGAGGAGGTGGAGGCCCGCATCGGCATGCTGTTCCAGAACGGCGCCCTGTTCGACAGCCTGCCGGTGTGGGAGAATGTGGCGTTTGGGCTGCTCGCCCAGCACAAGGTCTCGCGGTCCGAGGCGCGGGCGCGCGCGGACGAGTTTCTGGGCCAGGTGGGACTGGCGCCCAGCGTCGGCGACCTCTCGCCCGCCGAACTCTCGGGCGGCATGCAGAAGCGGGTGGCACTGGCGCGCGCGATCGCGGCTCAGCCCGATATCATGTTCTTCGACGAACCGACGACGGGGCTGGATCCGATCATGGGTGCGGTGATCGACGGCCTGATCGTTGACTGTGTCAAGCGGCTGGGCAGCACGGCCGTGGCCATCACCCACGACATGGCGAGCGCCCGGCGGATCGGCGATCAGGCCGCGATGCTGCACCAGGGGCGGATCATCTGGCACGGCCCTGCCGACCGATTGATGAACAGTGGCAACCCGGCGGTGGAGCAGTTCACCCATGGGCGGCGCGAAGGACCGATCCAGATGGAACTGCGGCGCTGATGCGCCGGCTCCTTCTGGTTGCGCTGATGATCATGCCGTTCTCTGCCCAGGCGCAGCCGGCGGCGCAGTTGGCGGGACTGTTCATCCAGGGGTGCGTGCCCTTTGCAGGAAACTCCGGCGCGTTGCGCGACTGGGCCCGTCGACAAGGCCTGCGGGCGGCGCCGGAGCCGGTGCGTCGAGCCTTCCTGCACAGCACCCCAGGCCAGGTGTTCGACGGCTCGGCACCGGAAGCGAAGCTGGCCTTGATCTCCTCCGATGCCGGCCTGTGCTCGGTTGCCACCGACACGGCGAAGGAAAGCGACGTCATCGCCGCATTGGAGGCCGGGCTGCGTCAGGCCGGCCTGGCCTTCCGCCTGGTGATCGAGCGGAATGACAAGCAGGTCCCGCAGATTCATGAGCGGGAATACCTCGCAGCCAAGGGCGGGAAGGGCTGGCGTATTCTGGCTGCTGCGGTGAACGGCGATGCCGGCGGAGAGGCGATGCTGACCGCCGGCCCAGAGTGATATACGATGTGATGCCCGACCAGGCCTACTGTTTGGTGTGCGCCTGATTGTGCAATTGCTCCTGGAAATACTGCCAGGTGGCGTCGCGTTCGGCGGCGGTCAGGCGGGTACCGCCGTGCTTGGCCAGGAACGCCTCGAACTGCGCCCGGTCCGGGCCCGTTGTGCTGGCCACGGTTGCATTTTTCTGCCGCTGCGCCAGCCAGTCGGCCGCGGGCTTGAAGCGCACCC
>DASQVN010000651.1:0-2422 GCA_035640755.1 Rhodopila sp. | reverse complement strand
CGGATCTTGCCCGAGATCGTCTTGGGCAACTCACCGAAGGTGATGCGGCGGACACGCTTGTACGGGGCGAGCGTGGCGCGCAGGTGCTGGAAGATCGAGAGCGCGGTTTCCCGGGTTGGTTCCCGGCCTGCCGCAAGCACGACATAGGCTTTGGGCACCGCCATGCGCACCGGATCGGGGGCGGGCACGACGGCGGCTTCGGCCACGGCCTCGTGCTCGATCAAGGCGCTCTCCAGCTCGAACGGGCTGATCCGGTAATCCGATGCCTTGAACACGTCATCGGCGCGGCCGACGTAGGTATAGTAGCCGTCCGCGCTGCGGGCGGCGACATCGCCGGTATGGTAGGCGAAATGGTTCCCGGTCTGCGTGCCAAGGGGGGCGAACGTGCCGTCGTCACGCTGATAGCCACGCATCAGGCCAGTCGGCACAGGCTCGAGTTCCACGCACACCTCGGCTTCCTCGGCGTCGTTGCCGTCGGCGTCCAGCAGGCGGATGCGAAAGCCTGGGGATTCCTGGCCCATCGAGCCGGGCCGAACGGTTTCACCGACGAAGGAGCCTATCAGCAGCGTGGTCTCGGTCTGGCCGTAGCCTTCGCGGATGGTCAGGTTCCACACCTTCTGGACATGCTCGATCACCTCGGGGTTGCAGGGTTCCCCGGCGGAGCAGACTTCACGCAGCGAGGTCTGCCACTTTGTCAGATCCTCCTGCACGAACATGCGCCAGACGGTGGGCGGGGCGCAGATGGTGGTGACCTTGTTCCCGGTCAGCGCGTCAAGCATGCCCGGTACGTTGAACCGCGGCTGGTTGGCGATGAACACGGTGGCGCCGGCGTTCCAGGGGGCGAAGAAGCAGGAATAGGCGTGCTTCGCCCAGCCGGGGGAGGAGATGTTCAGGTGCATGTCCCCGGGCTGCAGCCCGATCCAGTACATCGTGATCAGGTGGCCGGCGGGATAGCTCTGGTGGTTGTGCTCGACCAGCTTGGGGCGCGAGGTGGTGCCGGAGGTGAAGTACAGCAGCAGCGGGTCGGTGGCGTTGGTCGGGCCGTCCGGCTCGAACGCCGCCGGCGCCTGGAGCAGGGAGTCGTAACGGTGCCAGCCGGCGGGTGCGTCGCCGGTGGCGATTCGGGTCACGCTCGGGTCAAGTCCGTCGAACTTGGACGCGTCGGCGGCCGAGGTGACCAGGTGACGGACGCGGCCGCGTTCAAACCGGTCCTTCAGGTCGGCCGGGGTCAGCAGCGTGGTCGCAGGGATCACGATGGCGCCGAGCTTCATGGCGGCGAGCATGGTCTCCCACAGCGGGACGACATTGCCGAGCATGAGAAGGATGCGGTGGCCGCGCTGGACGCCGAGGGCGCGCAGGCCGTTGGCGACGCGGTTCGAGGCCTCGGAGAGTTCGGCGAAGGTGCGGATGGCGGCGCCCTCGCCGACAATCTTCAGCGCCATGTCGTTGGCATGGGCTTTGGCGAGTTCGGCGTCGAACCAGTCGAGCGCGTAGTTGAAATGGGTCAGCTCGGGCCAGCGGAAGTCGCGGTGCGCGGTGCGGTAGTCGGCGCGGTGCGTGAGAAGGAAGTCGCGGGCTGCCTTGAAGGCTTCCGTGGTCATGGGGTGGTTTCCTCCGCCGGTTTGTGGCCGGTCGGGGATCGACCGGTGCGATTGTGGACGGAGATTAACGGGGTTTGCCGGTTGTTTGAACGGGGGGATGACTCAACGGCTTTTCCGTCGGCGGTGGCTGTCGTCAGAGCGCGGCTTCAAGCTCGCGCAGGCTTTGCAGGGTGCGTTCGACCTGGCGGGCGTGGTCCGGCAGGTGGCGCCGTATTTCCCGCCGCGCCAGGCGCTCGGCCAGGCGGCGCTGCTGGCGGGAGAGCGGGGGAACAACGGAGGGTAACGCGGCGGCCTCGGCGGCTTCGGAGATGCCGGCTGGTGCCTCCTCAGCGGGAGTGGCGGCTGACCCGGCCCGCACGGCGTCGGCGAAGGCGAGCAGTTCGGGCGGCTCGGGGGCGGGAATTTCTTCCTGCGGGAGGAGCTGGTCCGGTGGAAGCGGCTGGGCGTGGAGCCTGTCGAACTCCTTCTGGCAGCGCATGGCGGCGCGGTGGAGGGTCACGGCGCTGCTGTTGAGGCGGAGGATGGCTTTCAGGTCGAGGCCCGGTTCGGCGGCGCGGGCGAGTGCGTCGAGGGCGCGCAGGCTGAAGGCGATGATCTGGGCGGCGAGGCGCAATTCCTGCTCATTGCGGGCGGCGTAGGCCTGGAGGGTTTCGGCGGCGGCGAAGCGGGCGGCCTGGGGATTGCCGTCAGCGCCGGTGAGGAAGAACGGGGCGAGGAAGGCGAGGATGCGGTCGAGGGCGGCGGTCGTGATCGGCTGCATCATCGGCTCTCCTGGGCGCGGTCCGGGGCGGGTTGTGGTGGTCTGGCCTTTACCGGGATTT
>DASQVN010000650.1:0-2704 GCA_035640755.1 Rhodopila sp. | reverse complement strand
GGAACTGGCCCGGCGGCTGCGGTTGGAGGCGCATTTCGCGCTGCCGGATGGGCGGCGGGTCGTGTGGGGCTGAACAGCGCCGCCGGTCCGTTTTCCGGGCTGCCGGCGGCGCTGAAGGCGATGACGTAGACTGATGATACCGCGGCTTGCGCGGACCTCGGTCAGCGGAGGAAGCGCGGGAAGAGGATGTTGTTCTCGATATGGATGTGCTCCATAAGGTCGTCAGCGAGCTTGCGGGTGCCGACGTAGAGCGCGCGCCAGGTGGGGCAGGCGTCCCCGGGCGGGGTGAAGTCATCGGTCAGGGCTTCCATCCGGCGGAGATGAGCGCCGTGGTCGTCGTGTTCGGCCAGCATCATGGCAATCGGCTGGCTGATCATCGGGTGCCCGCCGCGGCGCATCAGGGGGAAGAGCACCTGCTCCTCCTTCTGCATGTGGTCTTCCAGTTCGGTGGTGATCGTTTCCAGCAGGTCGGCGAGGCCGGAGGGTACGGCGGAGTGGGCCTTGTGCACGGCTTCGACGCGGCGGGCGAGCCGGGTGAGCTCGGGCAACTCGCGCCGGTGGCCGGCGTGGTAGCGCGCCTCGATCAGGGCGATCACGTCCTCGGTTGAGTCGGGCTTCTCGGGCGGCAGGGTGAGGGCGGCGATGGAGGCGAGCTCCGCCTCGATGTCGGCCAGGGGGAGGCCCTTGGCCTCTGCCGCCTCGGCGAGGGAGACGCGGCCACCGCAGCAGAAGTCGAGCTTGTTGCGGCGGAGAACGGCGGTGGCACCCGGCAGGCTGGTGGCGATGTCGGCGAGGGTGAGATTGGCGAATTTCGGTTCGGTCGAGATGGTCGCGGTCATGGCGGCAACCCTCCTGGTCCCGCAGGTCGCGGGTGATGAACCCGCGGCACGCGGCGGGTATCGGCGGCCGCAGCAAATTGGTTATTGCGGCTCCAATTTATTGGGCCGATAAATTGGTATTGTCAAATCCAATTTTTGTAGCGGCAGACGCGGCGCCATAGCGCGCGGCGAGGCCATTCGCGATCCGGGCGAGGCGCCGAGGCGGTCGGTGATCGGTCAGCGCGTGCGGAGCCTACCTGCCCCAGCGCAGAACCATGGGGTCGAGGCGGCGCGCAATCTCCAGCAGGCCGGCCCTGGCGGCGGGATGCAAGGGCGGGATCGGCTGACGCACGGCGTCGGAGCGGATGACCCCGCCTGCCTGCATCAGCGCCTTGCAGGCGGCGAGGCCGCACTGCCGGTTCTCGTGATTGATCAGGGGGAGCCAGCGGCAATAGGCGGCGGTCGCTGCTTGGCGATCGCCCGCGAACCACGGGTCGGTGATCTGCCGGATGCCGTCGGGATAGCCGCCCCCGGTCATGGCGCCGGTGGCCCCGGCTTCCAGGTCGGCCAGCAGGGTGATGGCCTCCTCACCGTCCCATGGTCCGATGACCGATGCACCGCCCAGAGCGATCAACCCGCGCAGCTTGGCGGCCGCCTGCGGCGTCTCGATCTTGAAATAGCTGACGTGCTCGATCTCCTTTGCCATGCGGGCGAGGAACGCGGCTGAGAGGTCCGTGCCGGCCACGGGGGCGTCCTGGATCATGATCGGGATGTCGATTGCATCCGAGACGGTCTGGAAGAACGCGAAAATGCCGGGTTCCGGAACGCGGATGGTCGCGCCGTGATAGGGCGGCATGGCCATCACCATGGCGGCACCGGCCACCATGGCCTGGCGGCTCCGTTCGGCACAGATGCGGCTGCTGAAATGGGTGGTCGTGACGATGACCGGCACGCGGTCCGCGACATGGCTGAGCACCAGATCCATGATCCGTTCACGCTCATTGTCGGTCAGCACGAACTGCTCGGAGAAGTTGGCCAGGATGCACAGGCCCTCGGACCCGGCGTCGATCATGAAATCCACGGCGCGGCGCTGACCTTCCAGGTCAAGTTCGCCGTGTTCGTCGAAGATCGTCGGCACGACCGGGAAAACGCCACGCATGGTGGCCTTCGATCGGGCGGGCTTGGATGGCGTGGTCATGATGGCCTCCCTCAAGAGAGCAGCGGGTCGGGCCTGGCGGGATGTGCCGGCGCGGTTGGGATGACGGCAATCCGAGCTCAGGTCTTGTGGCCCGGGTCATGAAGGACAACGCCCCGCGCTGCAATATGGCCCGATGCGCCGGGCGTTGTGGCTCCACGGCAATCCGGCCCTGCATGTTCGGATGAGAGCGGCAGATGCAGTCGAAGGTCCCGGGCCCGCGTCACGACTGCGCCGGCCGTGCCGCCGGGCGCCTTCCCCTTCGACGGGCTGCGCTGCGAACGGCTCACCGAGGCAATAATGGCGCGGCTGAACGCTTCGGTGCCGGCCGAAACACATCGACGGGGCAGGGGGTAGTGGCGTTGGGGTTTCTGAGACAGGAGCACCATCATGCCACTTCTGACATTGTGCCTGGCTGTCCTGATTGCCCAGCTTGACACGGCCATCACCAATCTCGCGGTGCGTCCGATCGGGGCATATTTCGGTGCCAGCGTGGATGCACTGCAGTGGGTGATCGACAGTTACAACCTGGTTTACGCGGCGGCGCTGCTGACAGGTGGGTTGCTTGCCGATCTGTATGGGCGGCGGCGGATCTTCGTGCTCGGGGCGGGGCTGTTTGCTGCGGCCTCGGTCGCGTGCGGGGCGGCGCCGTCGATAGGCACGCTGATCGCGGGCCGCGCCTCGGCGGGGC
>DASQVN010000649.1:0-6686 GCA_035640755.1 Rhodopila sp. | reverse complement strand
TCCGTATCCAGGGCGTGCAGCATTATCTCTGGCGGGCCGTGGATCAGCATGGCGTTGTGCTCGACATCCTTGTTCAAGCTCGACGCGATGCCCAAGCCGCGAAGCGCTTCTTCAAGCGGCTGCTGAAGGGGCTGGAATATGGACCGCGGGTGATTGTGACCGACAAGCTGCGGAGCTACGGCGTCGCTCAGCGTCAACTGCTTCCTGGCGTCGAGCACCGGCAGAGCCGATATCTGAATAACCGAGCCGAGAACTCGCATCGACCGACGCGACGACGTGAGCGGCAGATGCAACGGTTCAAATCATCCCGGCAGGCCCAGGACTTCCTCTCCGCCCACTCTTTCATGTACGGCCACTTCCGTCCCCGCCGCCATCTACTGCTAGCGCCAGACTATCGCGAGATCCGCTCGCGCGCCTTCAAAGTCTGGCGCCAGGAAACATGCCCCCAAATTGCCGCCTAACCGCCACGCTATCTCGCCCTCGCCTCCACCCCGTCCGCGCCCGAGTTAACGTGACAATCCCCGTGATCTGCTTCTCCGCAGATGCCGCCGCCGTTCCTGCAACCCTCACAAGAATGTAACGTCCGCTTTCCCCCAAATAGTTGACGTCCGAACCCGGCCCCAGCCACGGTTCGCACAAATCAAGGGGGGATTCAGATGCGGCTATTGCTGAAATTGGCCGCCGGACAGGGTCAAGCTCCGTCCGGGGTGCGCTTCGGGGCGGCTTCGGTTCTCCTCACACCTTTGTTCGAGGTGAAATCCGGTTCTGCGATGGGCGCCGCCCCAGGTGCTGGCGCGGCCACGTGGTATTTGATGGAGGACGCAGGGGGAGGAGGTTTCGGGGCGGCGAGCGCGCATCCTTGGGACATGGCCCACGCGGCCTTGCAGCATGGCCTCGGCATGGCTGCCGGAAGCGTTCTGGCTGCCGAGCCGGACCTGGAGCAAACGTGGCCGTGGCCGGAGACCTCGGCTCAGGCGTTCGCCGCGAGATCCGCCGACGCGCCGGCCGACGGCGAGAAAGGGGCCCCTTTCGACCAGGGCGGCGCATTCGGATGGCACCTCGACGAGGCGCACTCCGGGCTGGCCGCGGCGAGGGCGGCTGTCGACAAGGCGTCGCAGGAAGCCATCACGATCGTGCACCTCGACACCGGCTACGATCCCGGGCACCGCGCGCTCCCGGTCAACCTCGACCACGCGCGGGAAAAGAATTTCGTCGAACCGACATCGCCGACCGCAGAAGACCGAACGCCGTCGTCCGGACTTCTGACCAACCGGGGACACGGGACCGGCACGCTCGGCATCCTTGCCGGGGGCTCGGCCGAGGGGATGTCGTCCGGCGTGGCGATCCCGCCCGGCTTCGGTCCAATCGGCGGCGCGCCGTTCGCAAAGGTGGTGCCGGTGCGCATCGCCAACTCGGTGGTGCATTTTTCGACGAGCACGGTGGCGAGCGGCATAAACTACGCCCGCCAGATCAAGGCCGACGTCGTGTCGATGAGCATGGGCGGCCTGCCGTCGGACTTATGGGCCGACGCCGTGAACGCTGCCTACGAGGAGGGCGTGGTCGTTGTCTGCGCGGCCGGCAACAGTTTCGGCGGGTTGCCCACCAGCCTGATCGTCTACCCCGCGCGCTTCCGCCGGGTCATAGCCGCCTGCGGCGTCATGGCGAAAGGCCACCCATACTATGGCCTCGGCGGGCCGATGGAGGGGTGCGCGGGTCCCGCATCGAAGATGCGAACCGCGATGGCCGGGTTCACGCCGAACATCCCGTGGCTGCGGCTCGGCCGGCCCGACATCGTGGACATGGACGGCGCCGGGACATCGTCCGCGACCCCGCAGGTGGCCGCCGCCGCCGCCCTCTGGTTGGCGCGGCATGGCCAAGGCCTCGAGCGGGACTGGCGGCGCGTGGAGAGCGTCCGCGCCGCTTTGTTCGGCAGCGCCGACCATCGGGACGGAAACGCTGACGGCGCCGACCCGCTGCTCGGCCGCGGTGCCCTGCGCGCCGCCCGGGCGCTGGAGCAGCCCATCCCAGGGGATCTCCGGGAAACCCAGAGAGACACGGCGAGCTTCGCGTTCTTGCACCTCCTGACATCGGTGTTCGGGATCGCGGGCGCCGCCGATCCGAAGGTGCAGCAGAGTTTGTCGCTGGAACTCACCCAGCTGGCGCTCGCCAACCCGGGCGCCAGGGCGGCAGTGCCCGACCCGGACGTCGATCCGAACGTGTCCCCGATCACCCCGAGCCAGCAGAGACGGTTTCTGCAAGCCATCCTGGACGCGAACACGCTTTCACGGACGCTGCGCTCATACATCGAGGCGCATCTGGGCACGGGCGCCGCGGTCCAGACGCCTGCCGCGCCCCCGCCGCAGGCGCAGGACGGCATGGTCATGAGGCACGGCTCCCAGTTGCCGTGGCTCAAGCCGGATGCGACCCCAACCTACCGCCGAGTCAGGGTGTTCGCCACCGATCCGGGCGACACGAGCCGCTTGGCGACCTCGCTTGTCAGCATGGCGACCATCGCCGTGCCATGGGAGAAGCTGGAGCCTGGACCCATCGGCGAGTACGTCGAGGTCGTCGACGTGGATCCTGCCAGCCGCGCCGCCTACGACCCCGTGGACCTCGACGATCCTCGTGCGCTGGCCCAGGACGGCTTCGCCCCGTCCGAGGGAAACCCGAAGTTCCACCAGCAGATGGCCTACGCGGTGGCGATGCGGACGGTGCGCAACTTCGAGGTCGCGCTCGGGCGGCCGGTCCTGTGGGCCGAGCGCCTCCGCAGGCCGGCCGAGGGCGCTGTTTCGGTTCCGAACGGCGGCTACGTGCAGCGCCTCCGCATTTATCCCCATGCCCTGCGCGAAGCGAACGCCTACTACAGCCCGGAGCGGAAGGCGCTGCTGTTCGGCTACTTCCGCAACGCCGGGACCGCGGGGGCCGGCGGAACCATCTTCACCTGCCTCTCGCATGACGTTGTCGCCCATGAGACGACGCACGCCCTGGTCGACGGGCTGCATCGCCGCTACCAGGAACCAACCAACCCGGACGTGCTGGCGCTGCACGAGGCGTTCGCCGATATCGTCGCCATCTTTCAGCATTTCACCATGCCGGAACTGCTCCTCTCGGAGATCGGCAGGGTTCGCGGCGATCTCTGGCAGCCCTCCATGCTGTCGGACTTGGCCCGCCAATTCGGCCGCTCGCTGCACAACAACCGCGCCTTGCGCCAAGCCATCCCCGGTTCGCCCGAATCCAAACCCGACGCCGACGACACCGAACCCGCCCAACGGCTCGACGATTACCGCAAGACCGAGGAGGCGCACCAGCGCGGAGCCGTCCTGGTCGGCGCGGTGTTCCAGGCGTTCGTCGCGATTTTCACCCACGACACCAGGGACCTGCTGCGGCTTGCGACGAACGGATCGGGCATCACGGGACCAGGCGCGATGCATCCCGATCTGGTGGCGCGCCTCGCGCGGACCGCCGCCGACCTGGCCCAGCGGATCCTGCGGATCTGCATCCGCGCCCTCGACTACATGCCCCCGGTCGATCCGACGTTTGGAGATTACCTGCGGGCGCTGGTCACCACGGACGCGGAGACCGCTCCCGACCACGGGCTGGGCTATCGCGTCGCCTTTTCAGAGTCGTTCGCGCGGCACGGCATCTATCCGCCCGACATAACCAGCGTGGCGCCTGACAGCCTTGTCTGGGGCAAGCCGGACGGCCCCGTGCAGTCGGCGCGGCTGAACGACTTCATACGCGAGCTTCCCCTCGGGTCGTTCACGCAGAGCGATCGGCGGCAAGCCTTCGAGTGGGCGAAGCGCAACGCGGCCCTGCTTCACGATTGGCTCCAAGCCAACCTGGACATGGCGGCGGCGGAATCGATCGGCCTGGATTTCTCGCCGGATCCGACAACGAAACGGCCGCGGTTTGAGGTCCACTCGGTTCGACCGGCGCAGCGGACGACCCGGGACGGCGAACACCGCACGGACGTGGTCGTCCTCATCACCCAGACGGAGCGTGTTAACGGCGTCCGCGTCCGCGGCGGCTGCACGCTGATCTTGGACCGGGAGTACACGACCGATCCCATCCGGTTCGCCGTGGTCAGGCCGATCTGGAGCCAAAGGCTGAAAGCCGCCGGCCCACCGGCCTACGGCCCGGGGCCGGGCGCCGGCCGCGAGCCGTTCGCGAGCCTCCATCGCGGCCTTCGCTAGCGCGGCACCGACCAGCACAAGGGGAAATCGACATGGCGAAACCGGCCAAAGCTGCCGCAACCGGCGCAGTCCAGGGAACGCCCGCAATCAAGGTCCGTATGTACAGGCAGGGGCTTGGCGACAGCTTCCTGCTGACGGTGCCGGACAAGGACGGCAAGCCGTTCAACATCTTGTTCGACTGCGGGGCGATTCTGGGCACGCCGCAGATCGCGACTGTCCTCGAACAGGTCCTGAACGACGTCATCGCGACGACGGGCGGTGAGCTGGACGTCCTGGTCGTCACCCACGAGCATTACGACCACGTCGCGGCGTTCAGTCTCCTGCCGGAGAAGTTCGCCCAACCCGGCAGATCCGAGCGGGGCAAGCTTTCGGTGCGGTCGGTCTGGTTCGCATGGACCGAGGATCCCGATGACGAGTTGGCGCGGACGATCCGCGCGCAGCGGCAAGCCCGCAAGGAGGCGCTTGCAGGGCTGGCGGCCGCCGCCGAGGCTATGGGAGTCGCCGACGCGGTGCCGGACGGCGTGTTGGCCGCCCTCGACTTCTTCGGGGTGGCGCGAGGGGGCGGATCGGAGGCGGCGCTGGGATCCACCGCTAAGGCGATGAAAAACGCAGCAGGTTTCGCGCCGAAGGACGCTGTGAAGTATTGGAATCCGGGTGAAAGCTGGTCCTCCGACACGGTGCCTGCGGTGCGCGTGCATGTCCTGGGTCCGCCCAGGGATGCCAAAAAGATGGGGAAGACGGATTCGACCACGGAGGTCTACCATCTGGACGCGGACCCGCTGGAGGATCTGGTCCGCATGGGGGCGGACCGGGATGGCGGCGGCAAGGCGTTCTGTCCTTTCGAGAACCCCTACCGCCGGGATTTGCGCGACTTGGAAGCGGGGCGCTCGGTCGGGCCGCTGCGTGATTTTTTGATCGAGAACTATTGGGGCCCCAAACCAACGACCCCGGAGCACGACCCGTCCTGGCGGCGGATCGATGGCGAGTGGATGGCGAGCGCCGAGCAGCTCGCGTTGGCGCTCGACAGCGCGACGAACAACACCTCGCTGGCGTTGGCGATCGAGATCGTGGAGACAGGAGAGGTCCTGCTTTTCCCGGCTGACGCCCAGGTCGGCAATTGGTTGTCCTGGCACGACGTCAAGTTCGACGGCTTCACCACGGCCGACCTGCTGAGCCGCACGAAGTTTTACAAGGTCGGCCATCACGGCAGCCACAACGCGACGCTGAAGGCCAAGGGCCTGGACATGATGCCAGCGGCGGGCCTGATCATCTTTATCCCCGTCGTCGAGGCGATGGCGCAGAAGAAGCGCTGGTTCGAGATGCCGCTGCCGCATCTGGTCGAAGCCCTCCGTGAGCATAATCCGGATGGCATCGTCCAGATGGACAAGGATTTGCCGCCCGGACTGAAGGAGGTGACGGAGGGCGGGAAGGGGCCGTTGGGTAGCCTGTATTACGATTGGACGCACGACATCTCCGCCGCGAAGCCGAATGGCGATCCGGCGCAGCCGGCCAGGCGGACAAGGAGGGCGGGCGCGGCCTGACCATCGCCGGTTGGCGCATAGAGAAAACAGGGAGGGAAAACAGCGTGCCGAGACGGATCGTGATCGTCCGCTACGCCGAAGAGCCCAAAAATTCGTTTGGACCTCGATCTGAGTCCTGTGGGCCAACAGCGCGCTCGCACCCGAGCGACGTTCGAATTCGCCCGGCATGATCGCCCTCGCCTGGGACCGGCTAGCCTCGTTGGCCTTCGGGCGCTTGTTCGACGCGGGACCGATCGTGTCGTTCACACCCGTCCCCCAGGGATAGGGCACGCCTGAGACCTGCCCTTTTCCAAATCCGGCACAGAACCAAAACCGACGACGAGAAAGGATTATCGGGCGGCAGGAAGGCGCGAACGTGCTGGCCGGCGGCAAGCGCAGCACGCTGGGCGGCGAGCTGTCGGGAGGCTACTACGTGCAGCCGACGGTTCTTGAGCGCAACAATCGGATGCGCGTCTTCCAGGAGGAGATCTTCGGCCCGGTGGTGGCTGTGACTCGCTTCAAGGATGAGGCCGAGGCGCTGGCGATCGCGAATGACTCGCTGTATGGGCTGGGCGCGGGCGTGTGGACGCGCGACGGCAACCGGGCGTACCGCATGGGCCGCGCGATCCAGGCCGGGCGAGTTTGGACGAACTGCTATCACCTGTATCCGGCGCACGCGGCGTTCGGCGGCTACAAGCAGTCCGGCATCGGGCGCGAGACCCACAAGATGATGCTGAGCCATTATCAGCAGACGAAGAACCTGCTGATGAGCTGCAGCCCGAACGCGCTGGGGTTCTTCTGAGTTGTTGCGCACCCGTCGTACCCGTCGTGGCCGGGCATGACCCCATACGTATCAGGATGAGCTCCGGCGGGAGAAAATTGTCGCTGCTGCCGTTGCCTCGCCGTCATGGCCGGGCTTGACCCGGCCATCCACGCACCACCGTTGCAGCGCAGATGGGCGGGTCAAGCCCGC
>DASQVN010000648.1:0-4090 GCA_035640755.1 Rhodopila sp. | reverse complement strand
TCGATGGTGGCGTTCAGCGCCAGCAGGTTGGTTTGCGCGGCGATGTCGTCGATGATGTGGACCACCTCGCCAATGCGCAGCGCGGTGTCGGAGAGCGTGCGGACGGTCGCATTGGTGCCGCGCGCCCGGTCTGCCGCACGGGTGGCGATTGCGGCGGACTGCTGCACCCGGCTCGAGATGTCGTTCACCGAGGCCACCAGCTCCTCGGCCGAGCATGCCACTGCGTGCACGTTGGCGTTGGCCTGGCGGCCGTGGTCGCGCACGCTGCTGGCCTGGCGGAAGGCCTGTTCGGCCGCGCCCGACATGCCGCGTGCGGTCGCCTGCAATGCCGCAGCCGCGCTCGCCACCTGGGCGATGCTGCCGGACATCTGGCGTTCGAACGCATCGGCCAAGCGCAGCGTCGTCTCCCGCGCCTCGGCCTGCAGGCGCAGGCGTTCGGCGTCCTGCGCCTGGCGTAGTGCGTCGGCCTCGGCCGAGGCCTGGGCGAGGCATTGCCGCGCGGCCTCGCTGTCATGGAACATCCGATGCAACCGGACGGCGATGAATCCGGTACCGGCGAGCTGCAGCAGCACCGCCGCCGCGTGATAAAAAGTGCGCACCCAGCTCTCCCCGTCCGGATACACAAGATATGGCAGCACGAGATTGAGCGTGGTGTGATGCAGGGCTGTGTGCACGCAGGCGACCAGCAGGGTGATCCAGCAGAAATAACCCAGCAGAAGCGCCGCCAGCACGAAGTAGAGCATGTGCGCGTCGATCTGGAAGCTGGTGTAGGAATTGACGTAGATGAACATGTCGTAGACGTTCATCAGGCAGACTGCGACGGTCAGGCGGCCTGGCAGCTGATTGGGCGCCATGATCCCCGCTGCCGTCGCCACCAGGGCGCTGGTGCCCGGGATGCCGACCGCGGCCCACACGCTCATGCCGTTGCACACCGCGACGACACCGTTCACGGCCGTCATGAACCACATGAAGGCGATCAGGCCGCGGTCCACCAGGCCACGCACCTGGATCAGGACGGGCACATCGGTGGCCGTCGATGGCAGGCCGAACATTACTGGGTTCTCCGTGAGCTGGATGACGATTGGGTCGGATCGGGGCATCCCCCGGCGAGCTGCGGATTGAGCAGCGCGAGTGCGCCGCCCTGGTAGGCGCGCGCGGTGTAGCCGGCATCGCCCGGTTCGGGCGCAACGACGACGATCCAGGAAAACCGCCCCAGGCGCACGATGCGGGCCCCGGTGGCGGCGGCAGCGGACAATGCCTCCGGCGCCGCGAGCCGGGGTGAGAAGACCAGCGCCACCTGGCCGGACGGGTCAGGCATGCCGGCAGCGCTGCCCAGTACGATCAGCAGACTGCACACGGCCGAGGCGATGAAGCCGGTCCACGCCGCTGCCTTGCCGATGCACGACGATGCGTTCCTGCCCGCAAGCCGGCTGGCTGTCGCTGCCTCGGAAATCGGCGTGTGCTCCTGACGTCGCGGGCGGGAATGCCCTGCCGTGGGCACGGTTATCCCCAGAAGGTTAAGGAATTCTGAACGTTCAGCAGTTTCGTGCCACGCCGGATGCAGCGTACGGCATACGCGGACCGCACCGCGAACGGCGATCAGAACGGCTGATGCCCGTGGAACAGGACGGTGACGGTGCTGTGCAGCAGGTCGCGAACGTCGCCGAACAGGTGCGCGACCTCATCGGCGAGCAGGAAGACTGCGGCCATGAAGGCGCCGCGGTATCTGTGGCGCCAGTCGCTCAGGAACTGGCCGATCCGAACCAGCGGCAGGCGCTGGAAGCCGAGCATGCAGAACGTGCCGAGGACGGCGCCGCCGATCACGTCGCTTGGGTAATGGATGGCCAGATAGATCCGCGGCGGATCGATCACCAGGAGCGACCAGAGCATGGCGATGATCCCGACACGGCGGTTGATGGTCCACAGCCCGGTGCTGAGCGCGAAGAACAGCATGGAATGATCGCTCGGGAAGCTGTTCCAGGGATTCAGGCTGTCGAACCCGGTCTCCAGCACGGGAAAATGCAGGGGCAGGCCCGAGAGCAAGGGGCGCTGGTGGATGTGCAGCACGACCTGGAGGCAGCGTGAGAGCGTGCCGATCAGCAGGCTGCCGATCAGGACGTTGACCAGCCTGTCGTGCCGTTCGTCCTGCTCACGCGGGGTTTCGTTCGGTTTGCCCGCTGCCCAGGCCCACCAGAACAGGCTCAGGACTATAACACCCTTGAACAGGTCGAACCGCGACAGGGAGTTGACCACGTGATCGAACAGGGGCTTGTGCCGGCGAAGCCGGTCGTGAACGCCAGGATGGCGAAATCAAACTGCTGCACCGCACCCCTCCCGGATTATATGACCTGCAACGATACGACGCGCTTTGGGCACCTTCAATCGACCTTCCTGGATCTTGGTTACACATTGATGTTTATTTCGTCTTCACCGTTTTGCGATCGGGGCGGCCGGATCAGGGCATCCGTATTCACGACAACTGCGGTGCTGCGCCGCTGGCCGGCGGCTTTGGGATGACGCATCCTGCAGCCCGCCCGCTACCGGCGCGTCGCGGGGCTCGGGACGCTTCCCTGGCCGACGCTTCCCCGGCCGACGGCGTGGTGCAGGGGGACGATGGCCGGCCGATTGCTGCGTAAACGGACGAAATGGTGGGAGTGCCGCTTATGCCGTTCAGGGTTTTGCCGATCCGGGTTCGCCGCGGATGACGCCTGCCCCCAGACCCGGGATCGTCAGACGCGGGATCGTCGTCTGCACCCTGGGCATCACGCAGACGCTGGCCTGGGCCTCGACCTACTACCTGGCGGCGATTTTCGCCGACCCGGTTGCCAGCGGACTGCATCTGCCCCGGACCTGGTTCTTCGGCGTGTTCTCGGCCGCACTCCTGCTTTCCGGCCTGCTCGGCCCGGCCGCGGGGCGGCTGATCGATCGCCGCGGCGGGCGCGACGTGCTGGCCGGCACCAGTCTGGTGTTTGCCGCTGGCCTGGGTTTGCTGGGCTGTGCCAGCGGGCCGGCAGGGCTTGTGCTGGCGTGGGCCGTGCTGGGCGTCGGCATGGGCTATGGGCTGTATGAGGCTGCCTTCGCAACGGCGGCCGGGCTGTACGGACGGGAGGCGCGGAACGCCATCACCGGCATCACCCTGTTTGCGGGGTTTGCCAGCACCGTCGGCTGGCCGGCCAGCACGCTGCTGATCGAGGCCCTGGGCTGGCGCGGCGCCTGCTTCGCCTGGGCCGCGCTGCACCTGCTGGTCGGGCTGCCGTTGAACCGGCTGCTGGTGCCGAAGGCGCTGCCCCGGCCGCCGGAAGCGCCGCCGCCGGCCGAGGCATCCGCCCGGATCCGCCTGACGATGATTGTACTGGCCAGCGTCTTCGGCGTGACATGGTTCATCGCCAGCGCCTGGGCCGCGCACCTGCCACGACTGCTGCAGGCGCTGGGTGCGAGCCAGGCGAGCGCGATCACCGCGGCCTCGTTGGTCGGCCCGGCGCAGGTCGGCGCGCGGCTGTTCGAGTTCACCTTTCTCCGTCGCCTGTCGCCGATGTTCTCCGCGCGGCTCGCGACGGCGCTGCATCCGGTCGGCGCGGCGTTGCTGGCAATGCTCGGCCCGGCGGCGGCGATTCCGTTCGCACTGCTGCACGGCGGCGGCAACGGCATGCTGACCATTGCGCGTGGCACGCTGCCGCTGGCGCTGTTCGGCTCTGCCGCATACGGGCTGCGCACAGGGCTCCTGGCCGCGCCGGCGCGCATCCTGCAGGGCGCGGCGCCGATCCTGTTCGGCCTGGTGCTGGACCGCGGCGGCCCGGTCGCCGCCCTGACGCTGTCGGGCGCGCTGATGGCCGGCTGCTGCGCGGCGCTGTGCCTGCTGCGCACGCCCGCGCAGGTGTAATACCAACCCGCCTTGACGTTGACACACCGATAGGCGGCAAAGCGGCGGGCCATCGGCGGTTACCGGCTCCGCTGTGTGTCAGTCTTTTGGCGGGTTGGTATAAACCCATATCCCGTCGGGTGAGCCCCTTGTCTGCCGAGCGTAGGCTTGGCAGCCACATCCGTGACCGCTGCAGTGCGGGAATCGGGAGGACGGCCCGGTAGCTGCCAT
>DASQVN010000647.1:0-5732 GCA_035640755.1 Rhodopila sp. | reverse complement strand
CGCAGGAAGATCTGGAGGCATTCTTCGCCCAGGCCTTCGGCGGCCCCGGCTACAACCGCGCTCCTGCCGGCGACGCCCTGATCGAGATCACCGTCGCCCCTGACCCGCGCTTCCACCGCGACGGCGACGACATCATTACCGACGTGAAAGTCTCGCTGAAGGAAGCCGTCCTGGGCACCGTGCTGGAGGTGCCGACGATCCACGGCCCGGTCAAGCTGACCATTCCGCCCGGCTCCGGCACCGGTACACGCCTGCGCCTGCGCGGCCGCGGCATCCGCCACGGGCACCAGTACGTCCAGTTGCAGGTGGTCGTACCGCCCGGCAACGAACCCGAGCTCGCTGCCTTCCTGCAAAACTGGACCCCAAGGCACAATGTCGACCCGCGGGAGGGTTCATGATGCTGCGCCTGACCGCCGTTGTCGCCCAATTCCCGGATCTGGCCGAGGCCGAACTCCGCGGCTGGATCGAGCGTGGCTGGGTGCACGCCGAATGGCAGGACCCCGACTGGATGCTGGAAGACATCGATGTCGCCCGCATCCGCCTAGTCTACGATGTCCGCCACATGATGGGCGTCACCGAGGACGCAATGCCGCTGGTGCTCTCATTGCTCGACCAGATCTACGGCCTGCGCGCCCAGGTGCGCGCCGTCGCCCGAGCGGTCGAGCGCCAGCCCGCGAACGTGCGCGAGGCGATCCTGGCGGCGCTGCGGGAATAGCAGGCAAAGGCGTCGATCTCGGCTTGAAAAAACCGGGCGCCAGGGAGCCGCTCAGCCTTGGCGGGCCTTCATGCGCGGGTTCTTCTTGTTGATCACATAAACCCGCCCGCGGCGGCGCACCACGCGGCAGTTCTTGTCGCGGACCTTGGCCGACCGCAGGCTGTTACGGATTCTCATGGCTGACGCGCTTGCTATCCGGTGGAAACGATGAAGCCGCGCTACCTAGTGACCCCGGTCCGGCGTGTCAAGCTGAACACCCGCCTGGACGGTCGCTGCTGGACGGTCGCCCGTTGATCCCCCGCCGGCCGCGCGCCACGAAGCCCAGCCCTGCCGCCTTCCCCTCTTGCATTTGCCGCGCACCCCCGCGACGCTGGCCATTGGTTGATAGAGCAGATTCACGCTCCTGCACGTTCCGCGCTCCCTCGATCTGCCCTATCGACCAGGAAAGGAGCATCGGGATACATGACAACGGTCTTCATCGATGGCGAATCCGGCACCACGGGCCTGGGGATACGGGAGCGTCTGGCCGCCCTGCCCCAGATCACGCTGAAGAGCCTGCCCGCCGACCGTCGTCGTGACCCTGCCGCACGCCGCGACATCATGGCCGAGGTCGATCTGGTCGTGCTCTGCCTGCCCGACGACGCGGCGAAGGAGTCCGCCGCCCTCGCCGCCGGCCTGGGCAACGCCGCACCGAAAGTGCTGGACGCCAGCACCGCTCACCGCATCGACTCCGACTGGGTGTACGGCTTCGCCGAAATGGCGCCGGGCCAGGCGGAGAGGATCGCCGCCGCCCACCGCGTCGCCAATCCCGGCTGCTACCCGACCGGGGCGATCGCACTGCTCCGCCCGCTGGTCGATGCCGGGCTGATCCCCGCCGATTACCCTATCAGCATCAACGCCGTCTCCGGCTACTCGGGCGGCGGCAAGGCAATGATCCAGGCGCATGAGCAGACCCACGGCCCTGCCTTCGAGCTGTACGGCCTGAAGCTGGAGCACAAGCACGTGCCGGAGACCCGCCTCTACAGCGGGTTGACGCGGCGGCCGATCTTCGTCCCGTCGGTCGGGCACTACCTGAAGGGCATGCTCGTCTCGGTGCCGCTGCACCTGGATACACTTCCCGGCAAGCCCTCTGGCACCGACCTGCAGGCTGCGCTCGAGGCACGCTACGCCGGCTGCGACCTGGTGCGTGTCGTGCCGCCGCAACCCGACGGCAAGCTGGAGCCGCAGGCCCTGAACGACACCGACCGGCTGGAACTCTATGTCCACGCCAACGAAACCCACCGCCAGGCGGTGCTGGTCGCTCGGCTCGACAACCTTGGCAAGGGCGCGTCCGGCGCCGCCGTGCAGAACATTGCCCTGATGCTGGGGCTGCACGCCGGCGTCGGCGCGCGGGAGATGGCGCATGCCTGAACGCTGGCCCTATGGCACGATCTATTCCCTGAACGGCGTCACCCCGGTCATCGCCGACGACGCGTTCATCGCCCCGTCAGCCGTGGTGATCGGTGACGTCGTGGTCGGGTCGCAGACCGGGATCTGGTTCCACTGTCTGCTGCGTGGCGACCTGGGCATCATTCGCATCGGCGCGCGCACCAATATCCAGGACGGGACAGTGGTGCACATCGATTCCGGCGGCCTCGATACGCATATCGGCGACGACGTCACCGTCGGCCACAACGCCGTCATCCACGCCTGCACGCTGAAGAACCGCGCCTTCGTCGGCATCGGCGCCGTGGTGCTTGACGGCGCGGTCATCGAGGAAGGCGGCATGCTCGCGGCCGGCGGCCTGCTGCCCCCAGGCAAGGTCATCGGCCCCAACGAACTCTGGACCGGCTCCCCCGCCAAGCTGCGCCGCGTAATGGATGAGGAGGAACGCAAACGTTTCGATCGCAATGCGGTTGTCTACCGCGACCTGGCAAAGCGGTTCCGAAGCGGGCTGAAGGTGGTCGGGTAAGGCTTGCGGACCACAAAAAGGAGCCGCTCACACGTGCGTTTCTGCATAGGGCAGCACAGAGTGAGCCATCGGCTTTCTCTCAGCTGGCACCGGACGTGCCGGCCTCGCGTGGCAGGATCAGGGAGATCAGCACCGGCATGGCCAGCAGGACGAGCGGGAACTGCAACAGTAGCCCCGCGATGATCGCGATAGCGAGCGGCTGCTGGATGGCGGAGCCCTGGCCGATGGCGAAGGCCAGCGGCAGCAAGGTGAGAATGGCTGCCAGCGTCGTCATGGTGATCGGCCGCAGGCGGTTACGGCTGGCCTCACGCAGCGCCAGCCTCGGCTCCATATGCCGAGCCAGTTCGGCGTATTCCGAGACGTAGAAGATCGCCATCTCGGTGCTGATGCCGATGATCATGGTCATGCCCATCAGCGCGGTGATGTTGAGCTCCACCCCGGCGATCCACAGCCCGGTGAAAACCGCTGTCGTCGAAAGCAGGGAGCAGGCGATGATGACGACCGGCAGTGAGAATCGCTCATACAGGAATAGCAGCAGCACGAACTCGGCGACCAACGCGGCGGCGAATACGCGCGCCAGACCGGCGAAGGCGATCTGCTGCTGCTGGTAGAGACCGCCCAGCTCGTAGCGCACCCCAGACGCCAGCATGCTCGGCTGGTCCAGGACGCGCCGCACGTCGCCGACCGCAGCACCGATGCCGCGCCCCTCGATACGGCCGGTCACCGCAATCATCGGTTGGAGGTTGTCGCGTGAGATCTGCGGCTGACCCGTGACCGGCACCAGGTGGGCCACCCGGTGTAGCGGGAAGACGTGACCATCCGATGCCCGAACAGGCAGGTCGGCGAGGCCGGCTTGACTCAGGTTCAAGGCATCCGGCAGGCGCACCCGGACGCCCACCGCCTTGATCGCTTCCGGCATCTGCGTCGCGACAGCGCCGCTGAGCGCTGCGTTCACTGCCTGCGTCACCTCGTCCGGCGTCACGCCCTCCATCCCCGCGCGCACCGGATCGATGCGCACGTCCAGGGCGTCGCCCGCGAGCACCACGCCGCTCTTGACCTCGACAACGCCGTTGATCCTGGTGATGGCCGCCGCGATCTTGCTTGCCTGCGGGATCAGCGCAGCCGGGTCGGTGCCATAGAGCTTGACCTCGATCGGCTGCGGAACCGCGGTTAGGTCGCCGATCAAGTCCTCCATGAGCTGGGCCAGCTCGACCTCGACCCCCGGCAGCTGCGCCTGCACCTTTGCCAATACGTCCGCCATGACGGCAGGCGTGGACCGGGCATGGTCCGGCTTGAGGCGCACGAAGTAGTCGCCGTGGTAGCTCTGCCCAAGGTCGCCGCCGAGACCGGTGCCGAGGCGCCGCGAGAACGTGGCGACCTCCGGGATCGACCGCAGCAGCGCGTCCACCTGTCCGATCTCGCGCGTGGTTTCGGTCAGCGAGGTGCCGGGCTTGGTGTAGTAGTCGACCACGAAGCCGCCTTCGTCGACGGCCGGCATGAAGCCGGTCGGCACGGCGTTGTAGGCGAACCAGCCCAGGACCAGCAGCGGCAACAGCAGAACGCCGAGGACCCATGGACGCCGGAACAGCCCGTCGAGCAGCCGTCCATGCTGCCGGCTCAGCCAGTCGTTGCCCGCCGCACCCGGGTCCTGCCAGCGGCCGAAGTCGATGATGCGCCGCGCCAGCACTGGCACGACAAAGGCCGTCATCAGGTACGAGATGGCGAGTGCCGCCGCCATCGTGATCGAAAGCGCTTTCGAGAATGCCCCAGTGACGCCGCTGAGAAAGGCCAGCGGCACGAAGACGATCAATGTTGCCAGGCTGGACCCTGTCAGCGGCTGCATGAACTCCCGGCCTGCGGCCAGCACTGCCCCTTTCCCGGCCACCGAGCCATCCGCCCGAGGCGCGCCCGCGCGCCGGGCAATGTGCTCAATCATAACAATGACGTCGTCGATCAGCAGGCCGACCGCGGCGGCGATGCCGCCCAGGGTCATGATGTTGAAGCTCATGCCAAGCAGACTGAGCACCAGGACGCCGGCGGCGAGCGTTGTGGGAACCGTCAGGATGGCGATCAAGGTCACACGCCAGCTGCGCAGGAACAGCACCAGGACGGCCCCAGCCAGCACGAGGCCGATTAGCACCGCGTCCCGCACGCTGGCAGCCGATTGGGTCACGAGTTCGCTCTGGTCATACCATTTCACCAATCTGACCCCGGCTGGCAGCTTGAACCCGGCGAGCTTGTCGCGCACCGCAGCCGCGATCTGCACCGCATTGCCGTCCGGCTGCTCATAGACATTGAACAGCACCGCCGGGCGGCCATCCTCAACGACCCGGATCCACTGCGGCACCACCCCGTCCTGCACGCTGGCCACGTCGCGCACGCGGACGATCCCGCTCGGGTCGGAGCGCACAATGGTGTTGCCGACCTCGGCCGCGCGGGAGACGCTGTGGTCGGCGACGACGAGGTAGAGCTTGTCACGGTCCTGCACGCGGCCGACCGCTTGGAGCACATTCCCTGCCCCGAGCGCCGTGACGAGGTCGTTCAACCCGAGGCCGTAGGCGGCAAGCCGGTGCGGATCGGCCAGCACCTCGATCTCGGCCGTCTCGCCGCCCTGCACGTTCACCCTGGCAAGCCCTTGGATGGAGGAGAGCAGCGGGACGATTTGATATTGGGCGAGGTCGCGCAGCGCGATGGCCGACTGGGTACCGCCGCTGCCCGCGGCCGCGGTATCCGGCGGCATCAGCGCGTAGGAGATGATCGGGAATACGGTCGGGTCCATCCGCCGGACGTCATACTCCGTGCCCGGAGGAAGGCTGGGCAGCACCTGCGAGATGGCCGCGTCGATCAGCAGCGTGCTGGCCACCATGTCCCGGCCCCAGCCGAAGTCGACGGAGATCTGCGCCGATCCGCGCGTCGTTGCCGAGCGCACGTCCTGCACGCCCGGCACCGTTCGGATCGCCTCTTCGACCGGGCGCGTGACGAGCAGAGCGGTCTGGTCGGCGGGTCGACTGCCCGCATCGAGGTCGACCACCACGCGCGGGAAGGACACCTGAGGGAAGAGCCCGA
>DASQVN010000646.1:0-13212 GCA_035640755.1 Rhodopila sp. | reverse complement strand
GGGCGGCGGACGCCTGACCATCGAGCTCGCCAACAAGGTGCTCGACGCCGACTATGCCCGCCGCCACGCCGAGGTCACGCCCGGCGACTACGCCATGGTCGCCGTATCCGACACCGGCCATGGCATGAGCCCGGACATCATGGCTCGCGCGTTCGAGCCGTTCTTCACCACCAAGACCGAAGGCCGCGGCACGGGGCTCGGCCTCGCCATGGTGTTTGGCTTCGTCAAACAGTCGGGCGGTCACGTGAAGATCTATTCCGAGCCGAACGAGGGCACCTCGGTGAAGATCTATCTGCCCCGCGCGATCGGCGTCGAGCTGGGCCCGCCGCAGCGGGTCGGCGCGCCCGCCGAACTGCCCACCGGCAGCGCCACTATCCTGGTCGTCGAGGACGAGGCCGGGGTGCGCGAAATTGCCGTCGCCATCCTGCGCAGCCTCGGCTACCGGGTGCTGGAGGCCCCTGATGGCGACGCTGCCCTGCGCGTCTTCGGCGCCCACGCCCCCGAGATCGACCTGCTGCTGACCGACATCGTGCTGCCCGGCCGGACCCGCGGGCGGGAATTGGCGGAGCAGATCACCGCCATGCGGCCCGAGATCAAGGTGCTGTTCATGTCGGGCTACACGGAAAATTCCATCGTCCACCACGGCCGCCTGGATGACGGCGTGCAGCTGCTTGGCAAGCCGTTCAAGCGCGAGCAGCTTGCCCGCAAGGTTGCGGAGGTCCTTGGGCTGCATCCCCCGCCGGCCGGCGAGGTGCCGGACGGCAACGTGGTTGACCTGCATGCCCGCAAGCGGGATTAGTCATTGCTGAAGCGTCGCAATATTCATTGCCTATCCGTCATGGCCCGGTCAAGCCCGGCCATGACGGGTACGGAACGCTGAAAGCACCAGCGACCCGTGCCATGCTCGGTCAGCCGCCTACCCGCCGATCCGCTCGTCCGAGTTCACGCCGAGCTGCTTGAGCTTACGGTGGAGGGCCGAGCGCTCCATGCCAACGAACTGCGCAGTGCGGGAGATGTTGCCGCCGAAACGAAGTAGCTGCGCCTGCAGGTACTGCGTCTCGAACAGATCGCGCGCCTCCCTGAGCGGCAGCGACATGATGTCGGCGGTGGGATCGATGTTCAGCAGCGCCGGGGCGCGCGAGCCGATCTCGGGCGGCAGCATGTCGGCGCGGATCGGGTCGCCCGCGCCGCCCGGCGCCATGATCAGCAGCCAGTCCATCAGGTTGCGCAACTGCCGCACGTTGCCCGGCCAATCGTACGCCTGCAGTGCCGCGAGCGTATCGGCCGACAGTGCCCGCACCGGAATGCCCGAGGTCTCGGCCGAACGGTTGATGAAGTGCAGCGCCAGCAGCGGCACGTCATCGCGCCGCTCACGCAGTGCCGGCAGCTTCACCGGTACCACCGCCAGCCGGTAGTAGAGATCCTCGCGGAACCGTCCAGCCGCGATCTCGGCCTGCAGGTCGCGGTTGGTGGTGGACAGCACGCGAACGTCGACCTTCACCCGCGCCGACCCGCCCAGTCGCTCGAACGTCTGGTCCTGCAGGGCGCGCACGATCTTGCCCTGCGTCTCCAGCGGCATGTCGGAGACTTCATCCAGCAGCAGGGTGCCGCCGTGCGCGCGTTCCAGCACGCCGGCGCGCCTGGGGTGCGCGATCGGATCGCTGCCCGCCTCCATGCCGAACAGTTCTTCCTCGAAACGGGCTGGGTTGAGCGTGGCGCAGTTCATCACGACGAATGGCCCGGATGACCGGCGCGAGCGCGCATGGATCATCCGCGCAACAACTTCCTTGCCCGAGCCGGCGGGGCCCGAGATCATCACCCGCGATCCGGTGGGCGCCACACGCTCGATCTGCTGACGTAACTGGTTGATCACGCCGGATTCGCCGATCAACGTCGCCTCGGGCCCCGCGCGCAGCCGCAGTTCGGCGTTTTCCCGCGCCAGCGCCGCTGCCTCCAGCGCGCGCCGCACGACCAGCAGGAGCCGGTCGGACTGGAACGGTTTTTCAATGAAATCGTAGGCGCCCAACTGGATCGCGCCGACCGCCATCTCGATCGTGCCATGGCCCGAGATCATGACGACCGGCACGTGCGGCTCCTCGCTGTGCAGCGCCTCCAGGATGCCGAGCCCGTCGAGGCGCGAGCCTTGCAGCCACACGTCCAGGATCACCAGGTTGGGCCGCCGGGCGCGGAACGCCGCCAGGGCGGAGTCCGAGTCGGCTGCGCCGCGCGTGTCATATCCTTCGTCGCGCAGCAATCCTTCGATCAGCAGCCGGATGTCTGGTTCATCATCGACGATCAGGATATCATGCGCCATGGGGCACCTGCCGTCTCTCGCCGTCGGCCGGGGCGGCATCAACCGGCGTGCTGCCGGCATCGGGCTCCCGCGGCAGCGTCAAGGTGGCCACCGCACCCGCCCCATCCGGGCGGTCCTCCAGTGTCAGCGTCCCGCCGTGGTCTTCCATGATCTTTTTCACGATAGCCAGTCCCAATCCGGTGCCCTTCGGCTTGTGGGTCACATACGGCTCCGTCAGCCGGGAACGTCCCTCCTGCGGCAAGCCGATTCCGTCATCGGCGACAATGATCCGGACCTGGTCGCCCGCGTCCAGCACGCTAAGTGCAATATGCCCTGCACCATCACGCATGGCCACCGCATCCGCGGCGTTCTGCAGCAGGTTGGTCAGCGCCTGGCGCAGCATCCGCCGGTCGCAGCGTACCACCGGCCCGCGTTCCGGAATGTCGCTGGTCCATTCGATCCCCGGGCGGGCGGTCTTCTGCAGCACCAGCGCCTCGCGCGCCAGGCGCCCGAGATCCTCGGGCTTGATCACCGGCTGCGGCATGCGCGCGAAGGCGGAAAATTCGTCGGCCATCCGCCCGATATCACCGACGTGGCGGATGATGGTGTCGGCGCACTGCGTGAATGTCTCGGGGTCGGACTGAATCTCCCGCGCGAAGCGCCGCTTCAGCCGTTCCGCAGAAAGTTGAATTGGCGTCAGGGGATTTTTGATTTCGTGCGCAATACGCCGAGCGACGTCGGCCCAGGCGGCCTTGCGCTGCGCGGCCTGCAGCTCGGTGATGTCGTCGAACGTCACGACGAACCCGTCGGTCCGGCCTGCCGACAGTTCTGCACCGATACGAACCAGCAGGGTGCGCCGCTTGTTCGCCGGGCCGATCTGGATTTCCGCCGTCCGTGCCCGCTCCGGTCCGGCGGCGGCATCGGCGAACAGGTCGGCAAATTCCGGCACCACCTCCGACAGCCGGTGCCCGATCGCCGCCAGCAGATCGAGACCCAGCAGCTCATCCGCCGCGCGGTTCGGCAGCTCGATCCGCCCGTGCACGTCGAGCCCGATCACGCCGGCCGAGACACCCGACAGCACCGTCTCGGTAAACCGCCTCCGCTCATCGATCTGCCGGTACGCGTCCATCAGCTCGGCCCGCTGCGCGCCGAGCTGCCCGGTCATCCGGTTGAACGCGCGGGACAGGCCGGCGAGCTCGTCGCCGGTTGCGGCCTCCTGCACCCTGACGCCGAAATCGCCGCCGCGCACGCGGTCCGCCGCGCTGATCAGGAGCCCGATCGGCCGTGCGATCTGGTTCGCCATGATCAGCCCGATCAGGCCCGCCGCCAGCAGCACCAGAAGCGCAACGATAGCGAAGATCCAGGCGAACGCGATCTGCAGCCAGGAGCGGTTCTGGTCGAGCCGCTGGTACTCGGCCACCGCGGACTCGGTCCGCTTCATGTAGCCCAAAATCGTCGGGTCGATCGGCCGGCCGATCATCAGCATCAGCGGCGGGGTTGATTCCAACCGCACGACAGCCCGCACGCGGGTGCCGTCGCCGCCGTCCAGCACCACCACGTCGCCGCGCAGGGCCTGCTGCGTGACCGCCTGCGACGGCGGCTCGACCCCCATGCCGACGAACATGCCTGCCGCGGCCAGCACCTGCCCGGTGGTCGGCTCGTAGATCACCGCCTCGGTCAGCCCGCGCAGCGTGGTCTGGGTGTCCAGCACCTCGGCGAACACGGTGGGGTCGGCCGACAGGAAGCGCCCCGCCCGCGCCAGGTCGTTCGCCATCTCCAGCGCCACGGCGCGGATGTTGTTACGGTGCTCATCCAGATACCCGCGGGAGACCTGCAACGATTCCTCGAGCGAGGCGCGCACCGGCTCATTGAACCAGGACTGGATGCCGAAATGGAAGAACGCGACGGCGAAGCACGCCACCACGATCGTCGGTGCGACGGCGACGCCGCTGAACAGGAACACCAGCCGCACATGCAGCTTCGACCCGGCCGATCCGCGCCGCCGCTCCACCCACACCCGGGTCAGCCGTCCGGCCACCAGCATCCCCAGCAGCAGCAGCGTCGAGAGGTTGGCCAGCACCAGCCCGACCCCGACCCCCGGTTTCCAGCCGAGTGGCGAGCCGCGGGCGAGGATGATGAACGTCGCCAGCCCGACCATCAGGGCGAGCGTCGCCATGATCAGCGTCGCCGCCTTGCCCAACAGGAAGTCGGCGACCCGCCCTGCCCCCGACGACCGCGGGTCGGAGATGATGTCCGGTGCCGCGGCAGAGCGGAGATTGGGGCGGCGCAAGGAGACCTTCATCCTGGGCGGCCAAGAGGTCGGCATGATTGCGGAGGGACCGCTATACCAGCCCGCGCACGACCGGGATTTCCAGGTCCCGGATCTTCTTGCGCAGCGTGTTTCGGTTCAGCCCCAGCATCGAGGCCGCCTTGATCTGGTTGCCACGCGTCGCCGCCAGCGTCAGGCGGATCAGCGGACGTTCTACCTCCGATATTATCTTCTCGTATACGTCGGTGATGCCCAGGCCGTCGTTGTGCGCGGCCAGGAACTCCTTGATATGCCGTTCGACCGCGCCGGCCAGCGTTTCCGGCGTGCCGTCCGACTCTGCCATCACCGGCCCCGGTGCAGCCGTCGGTTCGGCCAGCTCCTGCTCGATAACCGTGCTGCCGATCACTTCCTCCGGGCACAGCGCGGCGAGCCGGCGCATCAGGTTCTCCAGCTCCCGCACGTTGCCGGGCCAGGAATGCTGCTTCAGCCGATCGACGGCGCCCTGGTCGAGGCTCTTGGCCGGCAGCCCGTCCTCCCGCGCCTTGTCGAGGAAGTGACGCGCGAGCAACGGAATGTCCTCGGTCCGTTCCCGTAATGGGGGCAGCCGGATCGGCACCACGTTCAGGCGGTAGAACAGGTCTTCGCGGAACAGTCCCTGGCGGATCGCCGTGCGCAGGTCGCGGTGCGTCGCCGCGATGATGCGCACGTTGGCCTTGATCGGCTGGCGTCCGCCGACGCTGGTGAACTCGCCTTCCTGCAGCACGCGCAACAGGCGGGTCTGCGCCTCGGGCGGCATGTCGCCGATCTCATCAAGAAACAATGTGCCGCCGTTTGCCTGCTCGAACCGCCCCTGGGACCGATTCGTTGCGCCGGTGAACGCCCCGCGCTCGTGCCCGAACAGTTCGCTTTCGATCAGTTCCCGCGGGATCGCCGCCATGTTGATCGCGACGAACGAACCCGACCGGCGCTTGCCGTAGTCGTGCAGGGCGCGTGCGACCAGCTCCTTCCCGGTGCCCGATTCGCCATTGATCATCACGGTCAGGTCGGCCGTCGTGAGACGGGCGATGGTGCGGTAGATCTCCTGCATCGCCGGGCTGCGGCCGATCAGCGGCAGACGTTCCTCGGCGTCGCGCGCCTCGGGCTGCGGCACCGCCGGTTCTGCCGGAGCGGCGAGCGCGCGGCCGACGACGGCCAGCAGCTCCCTGAGGTCGAACGGCTTGGGCAGGTACTCGAACGCGCCGCGCTGCGTGGCCTTCACCGCGGTCATCAGCGTCGACTGCGCCGACATCACCACGACCCGCAGGTCCGGCCGCACGCGCTTGATGCGCGGGATCAGGTCGAGCCCGTTTTCATCCGGCATCACCACGTCGGTGATCACCAGGTCGCCTTCCCCGTCCTCCACCCAGCGCCACAGCGTGGCGGCATTGCCGGTGCTGCGCACCTGGTAGCCCGACCGCCCCAGCGCCTGGGTCAGCACGGTACGGATCGAGCGGTCATCGTCAGCCACGAGGACGGTGGGCAGGGTCATTGGTCGGAGTCTTTCTCCGTGACAACGGGAAGGTGCATGCGGAACTCGGTGCGGCCGGGGCGGCTGTCGACCTGGATCAGCCCGCCATGGTCGCCGATGATCTTGGCCACCAGCGACAATCCCAGGCCCTTGCCGGTGGATTTCGAGGTAACGAACGGCTCGAACAGATGCGGCCGGATGTCGTCCGGAATCCCTGGCCCGTTGTCGCGCACGACCACGAACAGCGGCACGTCCATCCGCGCGCTGGTGCCCGGCGTGGCGACGCGTACCCCATGCTGGAAGCCGGTCGCCAGCGTGATCTCGGGCCGGCTGATGCCTTCCTGCGTCACCGCCTCGGCCGCGTTCTTCACCAGGTTGAGCACCACCTGGATCAACTGATCGCGGTTCGCCCAGACGGGTGGCAGGGACGGATCGTAGTGCTCATGAAACTTGATGTGCGCGGCAAAGCCCGACTGTGCCAGTTTGCGCACATGCTCCAGCACCCGGTGGATGTTCACCGCGGTGCGGGCGATCGGCTTGGCGCCGAACGCCTCCATCCGGTCGACCAGCGCGCGGATGCGGTCGGCCTCATCGCGGATCAGTTCGGCCAGTTCCCGGTCGCCCGGACCGACCGTGCCTTCCAGCAACTGCGCAGCGCCACGGATGCCGGACAGCGGGTTCTTCACCTCATGTGCCAGGATCGCCGCCATGCCCGTGACGCTGCGGGCGGCGCCGCGGAAGGCGAGTTGCCGGTCCAGCGCCCGCGCGGTCGAGGCATCCTGCACCACCAGCAGGACCGCGCCGGGTTCTTCGGGCAATGGTGAGCCCTGCACGGTGATCCCCTGCTTATGGAGGCGCGGGCTTTCCAGCGTCAGATCATGTTCGGCGATGGTGGACTCGGTGCTGCGCACCTGCTCGATTAGCAGGAACAGTGGGTTGTCGGCGGGCAGCAGGTCGGTCAGCGACAACTGCGCCAGCGTGGCGACCGACATGCCAAGGAACTGCTCTGCTTCCTGGTTGACGAAGCGGAAGCGGTTGTCGGGGTCGAGCAGGATCACCGGCACCGGGAGGGCGCCCAGCACCGCGCCGGGATCGACGGCGCGACGGCCCCCCGCCATCAGACGGGCGGCCTTGGCGACGATTGCGCTCATGCGGCTTCCGCCAGCGACTCATCCCGTACGGGCGCAGCCCGGGTTGCCCCACGGGAGATCAGCGGATCATAGAACCGGTCGATCAGACGGCGCACCGGTTCAGCTTCCGGCAAGCGGTTCACCTCGGCGCGGAACTCGGCCGATCCCGGCAGTCCGCGCGAATACCAGGACAGGTGCTTGCGCGCGAGCCGCACCCCGGGGCCGGCACCGAACCGTGTCAGCATCGCCTCGTAGTGCGCCAGGATGATGGCCTTCTGCTGCAGGAGCGGCGGTTCAGCAAGGCGCGTGCCGGTGCGCAGGTAGTGCGCCACGTGCGCCGGCAACCAAGGCCGCCCATAGCAGCCGCGGCCGATCATCACGCCATCGGCGCCCGACTGCGCCAGCGCCGTCACGGCATCATCCTCGGTGAGGATGTCGCCGTTGACGATCACCGGGATATCGACGGCGTCCTTGACGTTGCGGATGAACGCCCAGTCTGCGGTGCCGGTATAGAACTGCTGGCGGGTGCGTCCGTGCACCGTCACCATGCGGATGCCGCATTCCTGCGCGACGCGCGCGAGCCTGGGCGCGTTCAGGCTCTGGTGATCCCAGCCCATGCGCATCTTCAGCGTGACCGGCACATCCACCGCCTTCACCGTGGCTTCCAGGATCGCCGCGGCGGCGGTTTCATCGCGCATCAGCGCCGATCCGGCCGACTGGCCGACCGCCACCTTTTTCACCGGGCAGCCGAAATTGATGTCGACCAGGTGCGCGCCCCTGTCGACCGCCAGCCGAGCGGCCTCGGCCATCGCGTGCGGCTCGCAGCCGGCGAGCTGGACGGCCGAGAGGCCGCCGCAGCCATCGATCTCCGCCATGTCGAGGGTGCGGCGGTTTTCCCGGATCATCGCCCAGGAGGCGATCATCTCGGAGACCACCATGCCGGCGCCGAGTTGCTTGGCGGTGCGGCGGAAGGGCAGGTCGGAGACGCCTGACATCGGTGCCAGGATCACCGGCGTCTCGATCCGCACACCCTGCCCGAGATCAAGCGGTTCCAGGACCGTGGGTGTGATGTGTGAACGACAGTTGCCCATGATTTGGGCAATCTAGCGCCACATCGGGAAAGGCGCAATCGCTAACAGCCAACCCACCACGTACCGTCCATTGGCCGCCGTCGACGGAATCAAGCGTGCTGCTCCCCGGCACGGTGGTATTCGTTGCGCTGCAGCACGCGGAAGCCGAACCAGCCCCAATAGACGCAGTGGCGGCTGATAGGGCCATCGTCATTGAGGTCCATCGCCTCGACGAAATCCATCTGCTCGCGCCTGCCGGCATCGCGCGGATATTCCCAGGTCAGGCGTTTGCCGTCGGTGAGATATCCCGTGCGGTAGTATTGGCGCGCCTCTGCTTTGTCCTCAGCCATCAGGAAGGTGATGCTTTCAGAACATGGTGCATCCGGCCGGGCATCCGGCCCGGCAGGGGTGTCGCGCTCCACAGCGAACGCATGCGCCGGGGTGCCCGTTGCAAAGTCCGGCCGAATGGCCTGAGGATTACCCCAGCTTCGGTGGCGGTCGGAACCCGCCGAATGCCTGCTCCATCAGCGCGGCAAGCCGGATCGTGGTGTGATCCTCGAGATATCCGCCGATGATCTGCACCCCTACCGGCAGCCCGTCCGGTGTCTGCCCGGCGGGCATCGTAGTGGCCGGCAGCCCTGCCGCTACCGACAGCGCCGCCCAGACGATCTGGTCGTCATACGCCACCTTCCGCCCGTCGACCATAAGGTGCCGCGTCGGCATCGGCGTGTGGTCATGCGGAAACGCCGCGGTCGGCATCGGTGGGCACAGGATCACGTCGACCTGCCGGAACATGGCCTGCCACTGCGCCCGCACCCCCTGGCGGATCCGCATCGACCGTACCCATGCCGCATGGCTCATGGCCACGCCGCGCAGGCTTGCGGCGCGCAGGCTGAGATCCTCGGGCGGCAGCGCCTGGGCCGCAGCCTCCATACGCAGCCGCACCTCCGGCGGCATATCGACAGCAAAGAACGCCATCAGCAGCTCGACATAGTCCCGCGTCATGCGCGCGAGGTCCGGCAGGTCCGGGCCCGCGCGCCTTACCTGCGCCCCGGCCTGCGCCAGCCGGTCGGCAGCCTCGTTGAGCACCGTCCGCACCTCCGCGGCCGTCGGGAACAGCGGATGCTCGTCCAGCACCAGCACGCGGAAATCCGCGAGGCGTTCGTGCCGCGGCGGCGGCAGCGCGAGCCGGTAGCCGATGCCGTCCCACATCTCGTCCGGTCCCGCGAGCACGCCGAGTGCCAGCGCCAGATCCGCCGCGCTGCGCGCCATCGGGCCGAGGACCGCCATGTCGTCCGGCACCGGGATCGGCGGCGTCTCCGGCGGCCCCGCCCCGCGCAGCGGAATCAGCCCGATGCTCGGCCGATGCGAGAAGATGCCGCAGTAGTGTGCCGGGGCGCGCAGCGAGCCGCCGATATCCGACCCCACCTCCAGCGGCACATAGCCAGCCGCCAGCGCCGCAGCGCTGCCGCCCGAGGACCCACCGGGCGTGCGCCCGAGGTCCCAAGGATTGTTGGTCGTGCCGTAGATCGGGTTATAGCTCTGCCAGTCCGCGAGCCCGACCGGCACATTGGTCTTGCCCAGGATGACCGCCCCGGCCTGCTTCAGCCGCTGCACCGCCAGTGCGTCCGCCTGCGGCTGCCAGCCGCGGAACTGCTCGAACCCCCAGGTCGTCGGCAGTCCGACGATGCTGAGCTGTTCCTTCACGGTCATCGGCAGGCCAAGCAGTGGGCGCTGCTCGCCCCCGGTCTGCCTCCCCTTGGCGAGTGCGGCATCCGCGGCATCGGCCGCGGCGCGGGCGCGGTCGAAGTCGCGCACCACGACGGCGTTGATCCGGCCGTCCAGGGCCTCGATCCGTGCGATGGCGGCATCCACCAGTGCGCGTGACGAGACTTCCCGCGCCGCCAGCGCCCGCGTCAGCTCGGTTGCCGACTGGTAGGGGTTGCCGGCGTCGTTGTCGGCCGCCTGGGCGTGGTCGAGATGCAGCGCCGCCGACGCCGCCGCGGCGCCCATGCCGGCGACCACGCCGCGCCGTGTCGCCCCGTCGGGTGACCCATCCGGTGCTCCTGCTGCGTCGCTGGTTGGCTGCATGCGTCCCCCCGCCGCCTTGTTTCGTCCAGCATGACGAGTGCGGGAGGCCAACGCAACCGTCCGCCTCCCCGACCGTTCCGCTCGGCTATTGCAGTCACGGGGGAACACATGGCCCGTACAGCCGAACACGATGCGTCGATCCGTGATACGTCGATCCGGGCGTACGAGTCGAAACGTGATTTCGCTGTCACCCGCGAGCCCCGGCCCGCACGCCGACACACCGCCGGGCATGCACCGATCTTTGTGGTGCAGAAGCACCAGGCTCGCCGCGCCGGGCTCCACTGGGACTTCCGTCTGGAACACAACGGTGTGCTGCTGAGCTGGGCGGTGCGTAAGGGCCCCTCGCTCGACCCGGCCGACAAGCGCATCGCCGTGCATGTCGAGGATCATCCCCTGGACTACGCTGACTTCGAGGGCAGCATCGCCGAGGGCTACGGCGCCGGTGAGGTGGAGGTCTGGGACCGCGGCACCTGGAAGCCCTTGGGCGATCCCGAACAGGGCATGCGCGACGGCGAGATCAGATTCCTGCTGTCGGGCAGCCGCCTGCGCGGCAGGTTTACCCTGGTCCGCATGCGCCCCCGCCCGAATGTGCGCGGAGGACAGGACAACTGGCTTCTGATCAAGGGCCACGACGTCGAGGAACGCCCCGGCATGGATGCCGCGGCCCTGGAAGCCGAAACGCCCGCGCCGGCCCGAAGCGATGCCCCAAGCGACTCCCCTCCGGCCCAAGGTGCCGTGCGCCGCCGCATGCCGAAGACCCAGGCACCGCAGCTCGCCACGGTCAGCGACGAGGTTCCGGAGGGAGAGGACTGGCTCACCGAGATCAAGTTCGACGGCTACCGGCTGCTGGTCTTCATCGAGGACGGCACCGTCCGCGTCATCACCCGCAACGGCCAGGACTGGAGCGCGCGCCTGCCCGCCGTCGCCGCCGCGGTGCGGCGCCTGCCGGCCGCATCCGCCATCCTGGACGGCGAGCTGGTCTCGCTCGACCTGAACGGCGTGTCCAGCTTTGCGCGCCTGCAGGCCGACCTTGCCGCCGGCCGGGACGAGCGGCTGTTCTTCTATGTCTTCGACCTGTTGCACCTGAACGGCTGGGACCTGCGCGGCTGCCCTCTGCGCAGCCGCAAGCAGGTGCTGCGCGGCCTGGACCACTGGGGAGGCATGCTGCGCTACAGTGATCACCACGACGGTGATACGGTGCGCATGCGCCAGGCCGCCTGCCGGATGAAGCTGGAGGGAATCATTTGCAAGCGCGCCGACGCCCCCTATCAGGCCGGCCGCGGCCACGACTGGCTGAAGGTGAAGTGCCAGGGCCGCGAGGAGTTCGTCATCCTCGGCTGGACCGAGCCCGCCGGCAGCCGCACCGGCCTCGGCGCCCTTCACCTCGGCTACTACGACCCCGACGGCGGCCTGCACTATGCCGGCGGCTGCGGCACCGGCTTCTCCGACGAGACGCTGGTGGAGCTGCGCGCGCGCCTCGCCCGCCTCGCGAGCGCGCCGCCCGGGAGTCTGATCCTGGCCGGCGAGGACCCGGAGCGCGGCATTCACTGGGTCCGGCCCGAATTGGTCGCCGAAACCTCCTTCATCAGCTGGACCGGCTACGGAAGGGTGCGGCAGGCTGTCTTCCTGGGGCTTCGCGAGGACAAGGCGGCCAGGGACGTGGTGCGCGCGCCGGCTGAACCGGACGCCGAACGCCGCATCATCGCTGCAAGGTCCAGCGGAACCCGGCGCGGACCGCGCCGTGCCGAACCGCCCCCGCCCGACGAAGCTACCACCAAACCGGCCCGAAGGAGCGCCCGCATCGTGACCGCCAGGGCACCCAAGGCAGGCACCGAGACGATCGAAGGCGTAACGCTGACGCACCCCGACCGCGAGCTCTGGCCCGGGATCAGCAAGCGCGACCTCGCCGCCTACTGGCAGAGCGTCGCCGGGTGGGCGCTGCCCGGCCTGATCCACCGCCCGCTGGCCATACTGCGCTGCCCCGAGGGCGTGGCCGGCGAGCACTTCTTCCAGAAGCATGCCCACGGCGCCATGCCGCCAGGCGTGCGGGAAGGATCAGCCGACAAGCAGCCCTACCTGGTGATCGACGGCCTGCAGGGCCTGGTCGCCATGGCGCAGATGTCCGCCATCGAGCTGCATGCGTGGGGCGCTACCGAGGCGGACCCGCGGCACGCCGACCAGCTCGTCTTCGATCTCGACCCCGGGGAGGGCGTGACGATGCCCGCCATCGCCGCCGCGGCAGCCGATCTGCGGGACCGGCTGGCGGCGCTCGGGCTGGCTGGGTTCTGCCGCACCTCGGGCGGCAAGGGCCTGCACGTCGTCGTGCCGCTGCGGCCCGAGCAGCCATGGGATACGGTCCGCGCCTTCTGCAAGCGGTTCGCCGAGGATGTCAGCGCCCAAGCCCCCGACCGGTATCTTTCGCACGTGAAGATCGCCGACCGGAGCGGGCGCATCCTGATCGACTGGCTGCGCAACGGCATCGGCGCCACCGCCGTCGCCTCCTTCTGTCCGCGCGCCCGCCCCGGCGCCCATGTCGCCACACCGCTGTCGTGGCAGGAGGTCACGCCGGCGCTCGACCCGGCGACGTTCACTGTGCAGACCGTGCCTGCGCGGCTGAGCAAGCTGAAGGCGGACCCATGGGAGGGCTTCAACGATGCCCGCCGGCCGCTCCCCGCCCTGCCCGAGGCGCCGAAGCGCCGGGCCGCCGGCCGGGCCAGGATCGTCACGACCAAAGCGCCCAGGCCCCGCGGCCGGCGGTGACACATTCTCCACGGCCCGGCCACGCCGAACGCGGTGCCCTGTGGGACAGGGCCCGGAAGGTCAGGCCGACATCCGGATCGGCGGCTCGAGGT
>DASQVN010000645.1:0-2579 GCA_035640755.1 Rhodopila sp. | reverse complement strand
ACATCCGCGCATGGACCAGACTCCCGCCACCCGCCCAGACTCCCCCGCTCCGGACTCCCCCGCCGCCGAAGTCACTTCTCGCTACGACTTCGCCGCCGCCGAACCGAAATGGCAGCGCGCCTGGGCTGAACGCGGCTGCTTCCGCGTCGCCGACGTGCCCGCCGACGGCAAGCCCAAGTACTACGTGCTGGAGATGTTTCCCTACCCCTCCGGCAAGATCCACATGGGGCACGTCCGCAACTACACCCTCGGCGACGTGGTGGCCCGCTACAAGCGCGCCCGCGGCCATGCGGTGATGCACCCGATGGGCTGGGATGCGTTCGGGCTGCCGGCCGAGAACGCCGCCCGCGAACGCGGCATCCACCCGGCCGAGTGGACCTACGAGAACATCGCCAACATGCGCGCCGAACTGCAGCGCATGGGCCTGTCGCTGGAGTGGGAGCGCGAATTCGCCACCTGCCAGCCGGAATACTACCGCCACCAGCAGAAGCTGTTCCTCGACTTCCTGCGCGCCGGGCTGGTCGAGCGCAAGGAAAGCTGGGTCAACTGGGACCCGGTCGACGGCACCGTCCTTGCCAATGAACAGGTGATCGACGGGCGCGGCTGGCGATCCGGCGCACAGGTGGAGAAAAGGCAGCTAAGCCAGTGGTTTTTCAGCATAACCAAATACGCGCCCCAGCTCCTTGAGGCGCTCGATACCCTCGACCGCTGGCCCGAGCGCGTGCGCCTGATGCAGGCCAACTGGATCGGCCGCTCGGAGGGTGCCCGCCTGCGCTTCGATCTCGTCACCGGCACCGACAGCGTCGAGGTCTACACCACCCGCCCCGACACGCTCTACGGCATGTCCTTCCTCGCCATCGCGCCGGAACACCCGCTCTCCGACGCGGTCGCGCTGAACGACCCACAGGCCGCCGCCTTCATCGCCGAATGCAAGAGCCGCGGCACCTCGGAAGCCACCATCGAAACCGGGGAGAAACTCGGCTACGACACGGGCCTGCGGGTCTGCCACCCGTTCATCGAAGGCGCCACCTTCCCGGTCTGGATCGCTAACTTCGTGCTGATGGAATACGGCACCGGCGCCATCTTCGGCTGCCCGGCCCACGACCAGCGCGACATGGAGTTCGCCCGCAAGTACGGCCTGAGCGTCATCCCCGTCGTGCTGCCCCCCGGCGCCGACCCGGCCACCTTCACCTTGAAGAATGAGGCCTACACCGGCCCCGGCACCATCTTCAACTCCGGCTTCATGGACGGGCTGGATGTCGAGGCCGCCAAGCGCGCCGCGATCGAAAAACTGGAAGAACAAGGGGTTGGCAAGGGAATCGTGAACTGGCGTCTGCGCGACTGGGGCGTCTCCCGCCAGCGCTACTGGGGCTGCCCGATCCCGGTGATCCACTGCCCATCCTGCGGCGCGGTGCCGGTGCCGGACGATCAGCTGCCGGTTCGCCTGCCCGACGACGTTACCTTCGACAAGCCGGGCAACCCGCTCGACCATCACCCGACCTGGAAGCACGTCGCCTGCCCCACCTGCGGCCGGCCGGCCACGCGCGAGACCGACACGTTCGACACCTTCGTCGACAGCTCCTGGTATTTCGCCCGCTACTGCTCACCGCAGGCCGACGTTCCGGTGATCCGTGCCGCCGTCGATCACTGGATGCCGGTCGATCAGTATATCGGCGGCATCGAGCACGCGATTCTGCACCTTCTGTATTCCCGGTTCTTCACCCGCGGCATGAAGGACACCGGCTATCTCTCGGTCGAGGAACCATTCTCCGGCCTATTCACCCAGGGCATGGTGAACCACGAATCGTACCGCACCGCCGAAGGCCCCAATGGCCGCTGGCTCTATCCGGATGAGGTCGAGAAACGCCCCGACGGCACCGCCGTGCTGCGCGGAACCAACGAACCCGTGATCATCGGCCGCGTCGAGGCGATGAGCAAGTCGAAGCGCAATACCGTCGATCCCGGCGCCATCATCGCCCGCTACGGCGCCGACACCGCCCGTTGGTTCATCCTCTCCGACAACCCGCCCGAGCGCGACATGGAGTGGACCGAGGCCGGCGTCGCCGGCGCGTTCCGCTTCACCCAGCGTGTCTACCGTCTCGCCGAAGCCCTTGATAATGCGCCTCGGGAACCCAACCCGGACAGCTTCGGCCCCGCCGCCCGCACGCTGCGCCGCGCCACCCACCGAACCATCGCCACGGTGACGGAAGCGCTGGAAAGCTTCGCCTTCAACGTCGCCGTCGCCCGCCTCCATGAACTCGCCAACGCTATCACCGAGGCCGAACGCGCACCTTCCGAACCCGGTGTCGCCTGGGCTCTGCGCGAAGCCGTGGAGATGATGGCCCGCCTGTTCGCCCCGATGATGCCGCACCTGGCCGAGGAGATCTGCGCCCGCATCGGTGCCGCCGGCGGCCGGCTGGTCGCCGAACTTCCCTGGCCGGAAGCCGACCCCGAGCTGCTGGTAGCGGAAACCGTCACCATCGCCGTGCAGGTCGGCGGCAAGCTGCGCGGCACGGTCGAGGTCCCCCCCGACTCGCCGAAGGATGCTACCATCGCCGCGGCAAAGGCCGAGGCACACG
>DASQVN010000644.1:0-3149 GCA_035640755.1 Rhodopila sp. | reverse complement strand
GCCCAGGGGCTTGCGGACGGAGTTGCCGCGCCCTCGAAGCCGCCGAGGCCGCCGTGATGCGGCGAGAACAGGTCCATCAGCGCATTGCCTACCACCAGGCCGCCGGCCACGCCGGCCGCCGTGGTCAGGGCGGAGCCCAGGAAGCCCGAACCCTGCCGCGGGAGCATGCCAGGCTGGTAGTTCGGCGGATATTGCGGCGGCGGAGGCGCCGCCTGGGCGTATTGCTGCTGCGGCCCGCCTTGGTTCCAGGGGCCGCCCGGAGGCGGCGCGGATTGCTGCCGGTTGCCACCGAACAAGCCGCCAAAAAGGCCGCCGCCCGAGCGTGACTGAGCCTGCTGCTGCGCCGCCTGGGCGGCCTGCTGGGCCTGCTGCACTTCCCATTCCAGACGCCTGATACGGTTCTGCGCCTCGATCAAGGCGCGCTCCTGCACGAAGGCGAGTTGCGTGATGCGGTAGCGCGCTTCGGGGTATTGGTTGAACAACTGTGCGATATAGGCATCCGCCTCGCGGTCGATCGGCGGCAGCGCCTGTTGCTGGGGGGCGGGAACCGATCCAGGTGCGAAGCTGGATTGCTGCGCCGCGCCGCCCACTCGGGCGATAAACTGACTGATGATCTCGCGTTCTTCGTTTGTCATGGGAAGCCCCCTGCGGGTCAGGCGTCGTGACCAAGTGCCGCGAATGTGGCGTTGATTGCATTTCGGTTCAATGGGACAGGCACATTGCCTCCGTCGTCCGCGCCGCGGTCTGCGTATCCGGTTTTGCGGGGGCGCGATACGCGCTATGGTGCGGTCAGACAACGGTGTTCCCTGAGGTGGTGCCTTTCGGTGGCGCCCCAGGGAGTGAAACGGGAACTGCCGGAAGGCGGCTGCCCTCGCAACTGTAAGCGGCGAGCCGGGTCCAGGTGCCATTGCCCCTGCCATTGGCGGGCGGGGTGAGAAGGCGGACCAGACGGCGACAACCCGCGAGCCAGGAGACCGGCCGGAGTCGAGACTGCACGCGCGCACCGGGCGAGGTGAACCGGGGCAGCGGGGAGAAACCCGTATGCGGGCAATCGGCACAGACATGTCGATGGAGGTTCGCATGCGCGCCCTGCCTGCATCCGCGGCTCTGCTCTGGATCGCCTGCGTGCCGGCGCAGGCACAGGAGCCAGCCGTCATTCTGCCCGACCAGGTTGTCACCGCGACCCGCGTGGCGACGCCGCTGGAGAACGTGCCGGCCGGCGTGACGGTGATCGATCGGGCGACGATCGAGGCTAAAGGCTACAATAGCCTGCAGGATGCACTGTCCGATGTGCCGGGAGTGCGGACGGTGCCGACCGGGCCGCTCGGCCAGCAGACGAGCGTATTTGTGCGTGGCACGAACTCGGACCAAGTGCTGGTGCTGCGCGACGGGATGCCGATCAATGATGCGGCCGACCCGACGGCTGCGTTCAATTTCGGCACGGATACACTGGCCGATGTCGAGCGGATCGAGATCATCCGCGGGCCAATGGCGGCGCTGTACGGTTCGGGTGCGATCGGGGGGGTGATGAACCTGATCTCCCGCCGCGGTACGCAGGAAGGTCTGCACTGGGAAGGGGACCTGGCGGGTGGGTACCCGGCGCTGGTGCGTGGGTCGGTAACGGCGAGCGGGATCGAAGGGCCCGTGGACTTCGCGATCACTGCGGAATCGCAGTCGCAGCAAGGATACGACGTCGTGCCGCGGCGCATGACCGCATTCAACGGCCACGCGCAGGGATTTCGTGACCGCATCCTGACAATGAACCTGGGTTATACACCGGTGGAGGGGACGCGCCTGTCGCTGTTCCTGAGGGGCGATGTCAACTGGTTCGGGGTGGCGCCGGACAGCCCGGCTTTCAACAACACCGATGCCAGCGGCAAGACGTCCTCATTGCTGGGACGTGTCGGGGGCTCGACCCGCTTGTTCGATGGGGTGCTCGAGAGCAGTGCGTATCTCGGGCGGCTGCAGAATGACCGGGGGTACCTGACCGGGCTGGAGGCCGACAATCCCAACCTGACGACGCAGAATGACCGCTACCATGCGTACCGGACGGATGCGCAGTGGAACAATACGCTGCACCTAAACCGGCTGGCGGCGGTGCCGGGGCTGACGGGCAGCGCGCTGACCTTCGGATATGAATACACGGGGGATACGGCGAAGGTCCGGGTGAACGACAACTCGGTATTCGGGCCGACGACCGGGGCGGCCAACGGGGCGCTTGTGGACAATGCGGCCTATGTCGGGCTGCAGACGACGGTGTTCCAGCGGCTGAACCTGACATCGCAGCTGCGGCAGGACTGGATCATGGGCGATACGCCGACGACGTGGCGGATCGGCGGGGTGTATGACCTGCGCGAGCTGTCGACACACCTGAAGGCGGCGTACGGAACCGCGTTCCGCGCCCCGTCGGTGTTCGACCGGTTTGGCATCAACACGTTCTTCGTCGGCAATCCCGATCTGCGGCCGGAGCGGGCCAAGGGGTGGGAGGTTGGGTTTGTGACCGATGTGCCGGCGTTTTCGCGCACCGACTTTGCCTCCGTCGGGGTGACGTATTTCGATGAGCGGGTGCAAGATTTGATCGTTTCCGCGCCGACCGCCAACCCGAGCGTGTTCACCGAGGGGAACGTCACGTCGGCGCATCTGCACGGCATCGAGGCGGAGGCGACGCTGCGGCCGGCGCGGTGGGTCGAACTGCACGGGACGTACACGCTGGTGAATGCAGCCTCACCCGGCAACAGCGCACGGATACGCCGGCCGCAGAACCAAGGATCGGCGGACGTGACGCTTCGGCCCATGGAGAGGCTGAAGATTATCACAACGCTGATCTATGCGGGACCGGCGCTCGATTTTCTGTACGACAACAGCGGGAGTCCGTTGCCGACGGGGTATGGGCAGCATGGGCTGATTACCAATGTCGCGGTGAATTATGCGCTCCGGCCGCAGGTCGAGCTTTATCTGGACGGGTTCAACATCCTGAACTCGAAGTACGAGGCGGCGAATGGATTTCAGATACCGGGGCCGACGGTGCTGGCGGGGGTAAGGGTGCAGCTGTGATCCGTTGCGGCACCGGCGGTGCGTAGATGGCCGGGTCGAGCCCGGCCATGACGATGGGGTAATGTTCTGGCTCAGGAGGCGGTGTCGAGGTGGAC
>DASQVN010000643.1:0-3480 GCA_035640755.1 Rhodopila sp. | reverse complement strand
AGCGCCTCGAACGCCGCGGCGTGGCAGCGCAGCAGGGTCTGCATGTCCTGGCGCACGACAAACCGGCCCCACAGCATCCGGCTGTGCCCGAGGATGAGCGAGAACAGCCAGACGATTCGCTCCTCGCTCGGTTCATCGGTGAAGACGGTCCGGAAAAAGGAGAAGTCCACTTGCGCCTGCCGACCCGGCGGCGTTTCGAACCGCACCTCGTAGCCGGCCGGCGTGGCGGGCCGGATCTCGCGCAGGACATCTTTAACCCCGGTGTAGCCGCCGGCGTAGCCCTGCTCGCGAATTTCCCGCAGTAGCCGGCTTGCCGTCAGCTCGGGAAAGGCGGTGACCCGATCCTGCAGATAGCGCTCGAACGGCGCCACCTTGGTCGGACGTGGCGGGCGAGGCTGATAGACCGGCCGCTCGAGCCCGCGCTCGATATATTTGCGCACGGTCTTGCGGTCGACGCCGATCCGATCCGCAATTGCGGTGACGGTCAGGCCTTGTCGATGCAGATCCAGGATCACGACCACGTCCCCCAGCCTCACCACCGCCGCTGTCCCCCGAACCGCCAGGGAGCGATGGTGATCCAATGCCGGGCGACTGCCCCGAAACTCTCACCTCACGGCCGAGCCGCCCAAAGTGGGGAAATTTCAGTCGCCCGTTTTGGGGAGGATGCGTCCGGCGATGACAGGATGCCGTCCCGCGGCCAGGCCAGGCCTGGTTCTGGCGCGTGCGGCGATCCTTTGGGCGGCTGGACCGTTGAGGACATCGAGGCTGAAGATCCAGGGTCCGTCCGGTAGCGGGTGAACAGCTTCGATCTCACCCGCCTCAGCCGCGATCCGCAACGTCTTCGGCGCGATGCCGATGAACTTGGCGGCTTTGCTGAGGTTCATGTAGGGCTCGGCGCCCTCGGGAGCAGGGCAATGAACGGGTATGCGATAGCTGGAGCGCACCGCCGTGACACGCTCGCGCGTCCAGCGGTTGCCGTTGCCGGTTAGAAGACCGTTCCTGTTGAGGGCACCAGCGATCAGATCGTCGCTTGCGATGAGAATAAGCTGACGTACGGCAGCAATGATGTCTGGGCGGGTACTATTGCGTTGGCCCCGGCGGCGCCGCGGCAACCGCAGCTCGGTATGGACGTCGCCCATCCAATGAACCAGCAGGACGATTTCAGCAGCTTCGTCGTCGATATCGGCAACGACCTCGTGGATCACGGTACGCACGATCCGCTTCTTCAGGCGCGCATCCGTCGTCGGCGCTGACCAGACCGTCTTGAGGTCGGCGGCGAGCTCAGTGAGTGATATCGGGGCGACCGTCGGCGATGGAACCGCTCGGTCGTGAGCAGCGATTTTCGCCTCGATGTCGGCCACGGCGATAAGTGTCCGGTTCCAGCGCGCTTCCAGTTCTCCTGCGACCAGTCGGTTTGCTGGATCCGTGGCGTCATACTGCCGACAGGCGCGGTCGGCCGCGTAACGCGCGGCTTCGAGGTCACGCATGAGCGCCTCACGGACCTGATCGCGTCGTTTGCTTACCTCCGCCTGTGCTGTAGCAGCCGCGGCAATCGCGCCTGGACTGACCACATCCAGCAGAGCTTCCTCGATCGCGTCGTCGACACGCAAGCCGCCGAAGGCAATGCACCGTGGCTCGCCGCTATCGAGCCAACCGCGCCAGCAGCTGTAGCGCGGGATATGATGCTTCGCGCCGGTGTAGCGCAGGGTGAGCTTGCGGCCACAACGCCGACAGCGAATGAGCCCGGCCAGCAGCGCGTCGCCGTGCTTGGGTGCCCCGTGGTGGCGGCTGGTCGGCAGGTTCTCGCTCACCATCCTGCGGATCGCCTCGGCCTTCTCCCAGCTGACGTAGCCCTCATGGCTGTCCGGCAGCAGCGCCAGCCACCCCTCGCGCGCTTTGCGCCGGCGCTTGGCGCCAAAGCAGCCGCCTGCCTCGCCGGACGCGGCGCCAGTCTTACCATAGGCGTAAGCACCGCCGTAGATCGGGTTCTCGATGATGCGGTGAATGGTGGCATAGCTCGGACGGCGCCAGGCCATGTCGCCGTTCGGCCGACGCACGGGAAGCTCGAGCCCATGTTCATGGAACCAGAGGAGTGTCTGCCGGGCACTCCCCAGTTCCGCGACCTTGTCGAAGACAAGGGTGATTGCCTGTTGCACCCGGCGATCTGGATCCTTTTCGTACCGGTCGCCGGCTTTCACGAAGCCGACTGGAGCCGCAACAACGAGCTCGCCGCGCCTTCTCATAACGGGCAGCAAGCGAGCGCTGGCGCAGAAGATCGAGTTCGTATTCGTTGAGGCTGCCCTTGAGCCCCAGCAACAGCCGGTCATTGCCGAGCCGAGGCGCATAGATCGCCTCCTGGTCGATCAGGACGGTGTCGACGACCCGGCACATCTCGATCAGTTGCTGCCAGTCGCGGCTGTTCCGGGCAAAGCGGGAGACCTCGCGTGCGGCGACCGCTCCTACCTTCCCAAGGCAGACTTCAGCCACCATCCGCTCGAATCCGGCACGTGCGACTCCGCCGGCCGCCGACCGCCCCAGGTCATCATCAACGGTCTCGATCGTGGACCATCCCAAGGCGAGCAGGCGGTCACGCATGGCATATTGCAGCATGCCGCTCTCGCGGTTGTGCAGAACCTGATGGGCCGACGACTGGCGCACATACAGGATGGCTTTGCGTTCGAGGTGATGCGGGCGAATTTTCTCAGCGCTCATCGTGCTCCGCCCCGATCGCTGCGGCGCTGCAAGCACGCGCGTGTTCTACGATCAGATGGGTCATCAGCGCGGTCAGTTCGGCGCGCGCCTGCGGCGGCAGTGCTTCCCACGCCGGAGACCGTGCCACCAGCCGGCTTTGGCTCAGGCCGAACAGATCCAATTGTTCCGTCGCTCGTGGCCGCTGACCGTCTCGGGCGTGTTGCATCGCTCTCTCCCCGAATCTGCTTGCGAGATCCGGAGAGTGCGCCTGCTGACCGTGCCGATGCCGATGGCGCAGAGATGGAACCGCGGATGTCGCCCAGTAGCGCCCGTAGGGTGTTCAGCCCATCCAGTGTCGCGACAGGAGCCTCCGCCAGGCGCATCGGCGTGCAGGCCTCACGATCGAACATCCAAGCCGGCAGTTCCAGCCAGCGTCGCGGCGGCTCATCCGCCAGAGAACAGCGGAAGACGGTCCCGCTACCCCTCGCGACTACCTCCTGGACACGAACAACCCGGCCAAACCATGGGTGCCAGGGATACACAACCTCCCGTTCCTCGGTCCCGTGGGTGTTCTGCCGCCGCCTTCTTCAACGAGGTGCGGCCGCACTCTGCGTTGAAGGGGCACACGCCCGGCTCGCTCAGGGTGCCGCCGTGCTCGCCTGGCTCAAGCCCGCTACGCGCCGGCTACGCCGGTGGCCTGCGGCCAGGCTTGACCCAGACTGCGCGCGGCGGCGCGACGAACCATGGCCGGGGCGGAGAAACGGCGCTCGACCGAACCGAGAAACATCG
>DASQVN010000642.1:0-2262 GCA_035640755.1 Rhodopila sp. | reverse complement strand
TTCCCCATAACCATGCCCTGTCATTGGCGCCGCTGGCCTCAGACCGGCTTCCACGACCGGTCAACCTCCACGTCGATCAGCGTCGGGCCCTCCGCCTCCAGCGCCTGCTCCAGCAGGTCGCCGACATCCGACAGCGTCGCCGCCTGCTGCGCCGCAAGCCCCAACCCGCGCGCCACCGAGGAGAAATCCACCCGCGGCTTGTCCAGGTCCATGCCGACATAGGTGTCGGTCTGCGCGGCCAGCGCCTTCATCGCATTGGTCCGCTGCTTCAGGATGCGGTACGAGTAGTTGTTGATGATCACGAACACGACGTTCAGCCGCTCCCGCGCCGCGGTCCACAGCCCTTGGATCGTATACATCGCCGAACCGTCGCCGATCAGCGCCACCACCGGACGCTCGGGCAACGCCAGCTTCACCCCGATCGCCGCCGGCAGGCCCCAGCCGATGCCGCCGCCGCGCAGCCCAAAGAAGCTTTGCGCATCGTTGCTGCGCAGCAACCGCCGCAGCCCGTTGCCCGAGGAGACCGTTTCATCGACAACCACCGCATCTTCGGGCAGGACGCGCCCGATGGTGCGCATCAGCGCCAGCGGATGGATCGGGCGCCGTTCGGAAACCGCATCGGCCATCGCATGCAGCTTCGCCAGGCTCGCCTCCCCCTCGGCACGGACATGCACCAGGCGCTTGGCAGCCGCCTCGGCTTCCGCCGCCGTCCGCGCCGCCACCAGCGCCGCCGTCAGCTCCGGCAGTGTGACCTTCGGCTCGCCCAGGATGGAGACCGCCTCCGGGTAGTTCTTCGCCAGTTCCCACGGGTCGGTGTCCAGGTGCACCACCGGATACCCCTCCGGCATCGGCTCCACGTCGCCCGGCAGCGACAGCGTGAACAGGTCCGCCCCGATCGAGACCAGCAGGTCGTGCTGCCCCAGCACCCCGCGGATCGCCGCCGGCAGCCGCACGATCGGCCCCCGGTACAGCGGATGCGACGACGGGAACATCGCTCGGCTCGCCAGCCCCTCGTCATAGACCGGAGCAGCCAGCGCCTCGGCCAGCGCCACCAGTTCCCGCAGCGCGTCGCCCTGCGGCACCGCATCACCGGCCATGATCACCGGCCGCTTCGCCCTGGCCATCAGCGCGGCCGCCTGCGCCACCGCCCCGGCATCGCCACGAATCTGCGTCGGCACCCGGCTCGGCGCCCCCAGATCGAGGTCGGCGCTGTCAAGCAGGATGTCACCCGGCAACGACAGGAACACCGGCCCCATCGGCGGCGCCAGCGCCGTCTTCGCCGCGCGGTGGATGGCACGCGGCAGGTCGGACAGTTGCCGCACCTCCGCCGCCCATTTCACGAACGGACGCGCAATCGTCGGCAGGTCGGCCCACAGCAGCGGCTCGGTGAAGTTGAACCGCTGCTCATGCTGGCCCGCCGTCACCAGGATCGGCGAGCCCGCCTTCTGCGCGTCGTACAGCATGCCCATCGCATTGCCGAGGCCCGGCGCGACATGCAGGTTGACACACGCCAATTGTCCGGACGCCTGTGCATACCCGTCGGCCATGCCCATCGCCGGGCCTTCCTGCAGCGCCAGGATGTAACGAAGCTGCTGTTCCGCAGCAAACGCATCCATCAACGGCAATTCCGTCGTGCCCGGATTGCCGAACATCATACGTACGCCTTCCTGCTTCAATAATTCCAGAAGAGCGGTCTTTCCCGGCATCATTGGCATTGGTAGTTTCCCCCCAAGGGACTGTAAGGCACTGCGCCGCTGCTGTTCCGCTACAAGGCGCGCGTGCGCAAATCAAGCGCCCCGGTTTCGTCCAAGGTCGGAGAAAGCAGATATGCCGAAATTGTCACGCCGCGTCCTGATCAGCGGCCTCGCCGCCGCCCCGCTCGGAAGCCCCGCCATCATCCGCGCCCAGAGCACCTCGAAGCCGGTCAGGATCGGCCTGCTGTCCGACATGGGCGGCCCCTACGTCGACGTCGGCGGCCCCGGCAACCATGTCGCCACGGACATGGCCATCGCCGATTTCGGCGGCTCCGTGCTCGGCCGCCCGATCGAAGTGCTGCAGGCCGATGACCAGAACAAGCCCGATGTATCGACCTCGCTCGCCCGCCAGTGGATCGACGACATGGGCGTCGACGCGCTGGCCGACGGCGCCGCCAGTTCGGCCGGCCTCGCCATCCAGCAGGTGTGCCGGGAGAAGAAGCGCATCTACCTGATCACCGGGCCCGCGACCTCCGACATGACCGGCAAGCAGTGCTCGCCCTACGGC
>DASQVN010000641.1:0-2869 GCA_035640755.1 Rhodopila sp. | reverse complement strand
TGTCGCCAAGGCGGAAAAGAAAGCACGCACCAGAGCCGAGGTCGATGAGATCATCCGCTGGCTGACGGGTTACACCCAAAAGGGGCTCGACGCCGAGCTAGGGAAGGAAACCAGCTTCGAGGATTTCTTTGGTCAGGCACCTCAACTGAATCCTTCGCGGAATTTGATCACGGGGGTGATCTGCGGCGTCCGGGTGGAAGACATCGAAGACCCGCTGATGAAGGAAATCCGCTACCTCGATAAGCTGATCGACGAGCTTGCGAAGGGGAAGGCGATGGAGAAGATTCTCCGGAAATGCGGCGAGAGGTTCGACGGCGCGATATCACCGACTGAGCGCATGAGCACGCGCACTGATCGCGCTGAGCTCGATGCCAGCAAAGATGCTGTCGTCAACCGCGATCCCAAATGAAGACGGAATGTCTGGTTTCAGGACCGCGCGGGGAACCGGTGAATGGCCCAGATGGGCGAGGAGCCGCCACTTGCCCGGTTCAGGGAGTGACTGCTCTCAGGATCATCGGCTCGACAACCAAGTGGCCGACTTGGGTCGGAACCGGTCCTCCCGCGCAGGGCCTCACCGCCCGGCTGCCAGGCGGTCCGGGGGGGCCCACGCAACCTGTCAAAACCTCTGTGCAGAGGTACTAGGGAATCATCCAGGGCACGAGATGCTGCTGTGCCAGCACCAGCAGCCCGAGGAGGACCGTCAGGATGATGCTGTGCGCGAAGGTGCGTGCGAACACCACGCCCTCCTGGCCCTTCAGATCGGTCACGGAGACACCCGTGGCGATGTTCTGGGGCGAGATCATTTTCCCCATCACCCCGCCCGAGGAGTTGGTTGCCGCGATCAGTACCGGGTTGAGCTGAAGCTGGTTCGCCGCCACCACCTGCAGGTTGCCGAACAGCGCATTGCCCGACGTGTCGCTGCCCGAGAGGAACACCGCCACCCAACCCAGGAACGGCGAGACCAGCGGGAATATCAGGCCCATGGAGGCCACGCCCATGCCCAGCGTGTAGGTCATGCCCGCATAGTTCATCAGGTAGGCGAGTGCGACGATCAGCGCCACGGTCAGGATGGCGATCCGGCTCTGCCGCCAGGTCGCGCCCACCGCCTGGATGAACCGCGCCGGGCCCACACCCACCAGCGCCGCGGTGATCACCGCCGAGAGCAGGATCGCCGTGCCGGTCGCCAGCGGCTGGAACACCCACACGGCGGCGTAGGGCTTGCTGTTGTACAGCGTGATCGCGATCTGGTTGTGCAGCCCTGGCCAGGAAACCGCCTGCTGGCCGATGGCGAACACCTTCAGGTGCGTCCAGAGAATCACCACCACCGATACGATGATCCACGGCAGCCATCCCTGCCAGGCCGACAGCGATGCGGGCCTGGCGTGCGTCACCCCCTCGCGGACGGCGAATGCCGGGTCGGCTGCCGGGCGCCAGAACCGCAGGAACGCGAGCGTCACGATCAGCGCCGTCAGGGACGACAGCACATCCGTGAGTGCATAATCCAGATAATTGGACGAGATGAACTGCCCGGCTGCGAAGCTGACGCCCGCCACCAGCAGCACGGGCCATAGCGCCCGGAGCGAGCGCAGGCCGCCGTACAGCGTCATGACGTAGAACGGCAGCAGTATTGCCAGGAACGGCAACTGCCGCCCGATCATCGCGCCCAGCTTCACCGCCGGGAGATTGGTGACCTGGCCGAGAACCGTCACCGGCGCGCCGAGTGCCCCGAACGCGACCGGGGCGGTGTTGAAGATCAGCGTGAAGGTCAGCGCCTCCAGCGGCGGGAAGCCGACCATGATCAGCAGCGCGCTGGTGATCGCCACCGGGGTGCCGAAGCCTGCGATCCCTTCCAGCAGGCAGCCGAAGCAGAAGCCGATCACCACCAGCACGACGCGCCGGTCGTTCGGCAGATGGTCCAGCACCCAGTCGCGGAAGGCGTCGAAACGGCCGGAGGCGACGGCGATGTTGTACAGGAGCAGCGCGTTGAAGACGATCCACATGACCGGCCACAGCGCGAACACGGCGCCGGCGGCTGCGCTGTCGAGTGCCAGGGAGGCCGGCATGTCCCAGGCCAGCACGGCGATGATAAAGGCCACCACCAGGCCGGCCAGCGACGCCTGCCACGCCGGCCGGCGCAGCACGCCCAGCAGCACCAGTACGACGGCGATCGGCAGCGCCGCCACCACGAAAGACAGGCCGAGGCTTCCGGCCATCGGCGTCAGCAACTGATGAAACATCATGCCCCTCGACATCGTCGGCGTACTGATGCCGCCGACGGTGCAGCGCATAGGACGCACATTGCGGCGCCGCAAGCGGCTAGCGCTTTCAGGTTGGCCGGAAACGACGAAAGCGCGCGAGCTGTTGATTCTTAGAGTAGATTCACGCGTCCGCAGGTTCCGCGCTGCCGCGATCTGCTCTGTCGATTTGCAGAGCAGATTCACGCGTCCGCACGTTTCGCGCTGCCGCGATCTGCTCCGGGGCACGGGATTGTGCGGGTGCGCGATTCACGCGGCCGGCGATACGGCCTCTGGTGATCGCAGGCTATCCGCAGCCGGCGTTCAGCGCCCGGCACTGGGCATCGAAGCCGGTGGAGATGAATTCCGGCCGCTTGTAGAGGCCCTTCAGCCAGGCGGCGAGCATGCAAAGCTCCTCCAGCTTCACGATCTCGTCCAGCGTGCCGTCCGGGAAGCGGAGTTCGAAGCTGCTGGCGATGGTGCTCAGCACCGCTTCGATCTGCTCGATCATCAGGCCGCAGTCCTTTTCCAGGACGGCGGTGCGGGTCAGGATCGCCTCATTCACCTCGTACTCGTCGCGGATCAGCTTCACGATCCAGCGGAACATGTGCATCCAGTTCTTCACATCGTCGGTC
>DASQVN010000640.1:0-2397 GCA_035640755.1 Rhodopila sp. | reverse complement strand
CGCTGGCTCCATTGTGGACGATTGGTCCGTCGTCCTAGTAGTCCCTCCCCCGCCCTACAGTTGCCTGGGACACCTCGTAAGCGGACGATTTCCGCAGGAGAGGTGCATCATGGACAAGCAACCAACGGCAGATCCGCGGGCGGGCGGCGCGGAGCGACCGCAAGTGTCTGGCGCACCGGTGCCTGGCCGGGGCCGTCGGTGTAGACCGCCTCGAACGTGTCCAAGAGGAACCGCCAGTTAATGGCGCGGGCCATTTTCACCAAGGCATGGGCGGGATTCACGATCTGATCAAGGCGTGATCGCCCGCTGTCCCCTGTGAACGGACTATGCGCGACAGGCGAGACGATGTTATGCGCGGCGCGGGGCAGGGATCTCGTCAAGCAGCCTTTTGAACGCGAACCGGCACCGACTTGTAGGACGGCGTGCCGCTCTGTCTGTCTTGATAATCGAGCGGTATGAGGCTGTTGGCCTCGGGATAATAGGCTGCGGCCGAGCCGCGCGCGATTTCGTAACGGATGGCCGTCAGCTTGAGCCTACGCTTCGCGCCATCAGGCAAAGCCGGTTCAACCCAAACAGCATCGCCATGATCCAAGCCGCGTGCGCTGAGGTCGGCGTCGTTCATGAACAGCACGTCTCGGCGGCCGAACACCCCGCGATAGCGGTCGTCGAGGCCGTAGATCGTCGTGTTGTACTGATCGTGGCTGCGGATTGTCGCCAGTTTGAGGATGTCCGGCGCGCCAATGTCCAGGTCTTCCTCCACGCCGTCGAAAAGCATGAATTCTGCTTTGCCGGACGGCGTCTTCCAAACACGGTCCGCTGGCGGAACCGGCAGCCGGAAGCCGCCCGGGATGCGGATGCGCTCGTTGTAGTCGCGAAACTCCGGAAACACGGCCTCGATCTTGTCGCGGATCCGATCGTAGTCCTCGATCAGATGCACCCAATCGACCTTGCTATCCAACAGGGTCGCGGCCGCCATCCCCGCAACGATCGCCGGCTCCGACCGCAGATGCTCCGATGCCGGGTTCAACTTGCCGCGCGAGGCGTGCACCATGCACATCGAGTCCTCGATGGTGACCGACTGCGGACCGCTGGCCTGGATGTCCTGCTCCGTGCGCCCCAGCACCGGCAGGATGATGGACTCCTTGCCGATCAGCAGGTGCGACCGGTTCAGCTTCGTATTCAGGTGGACAGCCAGATCAAGGTTCCGCATCCCCGCCGCGCACGCCGCCTTATCGGGCAGGGCAACAGCGAAGTTGCCGCCCAGGCAGATCAGTACCTTGGAGCGGCCTGCCACCACCGCCTCCATTGCGGCCACGGCGTCATGGCCGTGATGGCGGGGCGGGCGGAAGCCAAAGGCCTGTTCGATCCCATCGAGCAGCGCCGCGGCCGGCTTTTCGGTGATGCCGACGGTCCGGTCGCCCTGGACGTTCGAATGGCCGCGCAGCGGACAGATGCCGGCACCGGGCTTGCCGAAATTGCCGCGCAGCAGCAGCAGGTTTGCGATCTGCTGCACGTTCTGCGTGCCCCGCGCATGCTGCGTGATGCCCATGCCGTAGCTTACGATGGTCGCGTTGGATTCGACATAGGCATGCGCGACCTGCTCGAGATCGTCGCGCCTCAGGCCGCTCTCCCGCTCAATGTCCGCCCAGGACGTCGCGCGCAGATCGGCCGCGAAGGCCTCGAACCCATTGGTGTGCTGGTCGATGAACGCATGGTCGAGGGCGTCGAGGCTTGTGTCCTGACGCTCCAGCACCGCCTTCATGATGCCCTTCAGCGCCGCCGCGTCGCCGCCGACCTTCACCTGGTAGTAGCTGGAGGCAATCGGCGTCGAGCCGAACGTCCCCATCTCGATGGGGCTCTGCGGGTCGGCGAAACGCTCCAGCGCACGTTCCTTCAGCGGATTGAACACGATGATCGGTACGCCGCGACGGGAGCATTCGTGCAGCGTGCCCATCATGCGCGGATGATTGGTGCCGGGGTTGTGACCCATCGCGATGATCAGCTCGCAATGGTCGAAATCTTCCAGCGAGACTGTCCCCTTGCCGAACCCGATCGACTTCGGCAACCCGACACTGGTCGCCTCGTGACACATGTTGGAGCAGTCCGGGAAATTGTTGGTCCCGAATTCCCGCGCGAAGAGCTGGAACAGGAAGGCTGCCTCATTGGAGGCGCGGCCGGAGGTGTAGAACTCCGCCATATCAGGGCTGGGCAGGCTGCGCAGCACGTCACCGATGCGGGCGAAGGCGGCATCCCAGGTGATCGGCTTGTAGGTATCGCTGACTGCGTCATAGACCATCGGATGCGTCAGACGCCCCTCGTTCTCGAGCGCGTAGTCGCTCCAGGTCGAAAGTTCCGCGACCGTGTGTGTGGCAAAGAATTCCGGCGGCACACGCTTTT
>DASQVN010000639.1:0-4655 GCA_035640755.1 Rhodopila sp. | reverse complement strand
CCGCGTAGTAGGGCATCAGCAATTGATGATCCTCCTTGCGCATCTCCACCGGCTGCCCCACCAGGTCGGTGGTCTTCATCCCCTCCAGCGTCAGCGCCACCTTCAGCGCGTCGGTCGAGCCCGCCTTGTTGATCGCCGTGGTCAGCATATCGAACATGGTCAGAAACGGAATTTCCGAGAAATCCGTGTCATGATGCTCCCGCCAGCCGACGGCGAACGCCTCCGCCTCGGGTTTTTTCAGCTCGACCGCCACGTTCGGGTCGAACTCGGTGATCGAGGAAAGCCGGTTCTCCCCGGCCGCCCCGATCGCCGTCGGCCCGCCAAGCAGATGCGCCAGATAGGTGTCGAAGCGCACGTTCAGCCCGTCATCCACCGCGGCCTTGATCAACAGGTTCAGGTCGCGGTTGTAGTTGCCGGTGATCACCGACTGCGCGCCCGACCCGCGTATCTTCGCCACGTATGACGAAAAGTCCTGCACCTTGCCGAACGGCATCAGCTCGTCGCCGACGATCTGGATGTCAGGCCGCAGCTTCTCCAGGTACTTGCGCGTGTCATGCTGGACCGACTGGCCGAACAGATAGTCCTGGTTCAGCAGATAGACCTTCGTTACGTCCTTCGGCAGCGCCTTGACGCGCGCCACCGCCCGCATCTCCACGTTGCCGGCGAAACGGAACTGCCAGAAATCACACTTCTCATTGGTCAACTCGGTCGCCAGCGCGCCGCAGTTCAAGTACAGGATACGGTTGTCCGGATTGCGGGCGTTGTGCTTCGACACCCCCTCCACCAGCGCCGCCCCAACGTTGGAGCCGGTACACTGCATGGCGAATGGAATGTTCTGGTCCGTCGCCTTCTTCAGCGCGATCAGCGCCTCGGCCGGCTGCAGCTTGTCGTCGAACGACACCAGCTCAAACTTCCGCCCAAGCGCGCCGCCCTTCGCATTCACCCGATCCAGGATGTAGCCGAACACTTTCAGGAACTCATCGCCGCCCGAGGCGAACGGACCCGAGAACGGATCGATATACGCGACCTTGATCGTCTCCTGCGCCCGCGCGGACGCAACACCCCAGGACTCAACACCCCAGCCAGCGCCACCCCAGGCAACCACAGCCGTGCATACGGCCAGGCACAAACGCCACACGCCAACGATCATGAAATTCCCCCCGCGGTCCGTATCGGACCCATGATTTGTTGCCGAAACTGTAGGCAGGTGGGCTTTGGCGAGTCAATCGCGCCGGGCCGTGGCCGGAACCGGGTTCCGCCACGTCCGGCGCCGGCACGGCACGGCTACTTGGCTCGGAAATGCCGGTGGCAGGCGCCGCAGGCCTCACCCAGTTCCTTGGTTTGCGCGGCGACACCGTCAGCGTCGCCGGCCTTCGCCAACTCGGCCAGCTTCGTGGCAGAGTCCGCCATCTTCGACGCCGCCTTCTCGAAGTCCGCCCGCTCCGACCAGATTACCGGCAGGGCCTTGGTATTCTCGCCCTTGTCGGTGCCCGGCGGAAACACGACCGGAATCGTCCTGCCCCAGCGCGCCAGCGCCTTGCCTGGGTCCTCCAGCTTGGTCACATCGCCCTTGGCCGCGACCATCGCGCGGATGAAGCCGAAGCTGCCCCCGGCGAGATCCATGCCGACCTGGCGCATCGCAATCGGGTCCAGCCCGTCGGCACGCGCCGACAGACCCTGCCCCAGGCCAGCCGCGGCCAGCACGGCACCGACGCACAGCGCAATCTTACTTGTCATCGCGTTCTGCCTCTCCCTATGTCGCTTATGGTCGCGGCAACGATTCCAAACCGCTACATTCGACTCGTTAGCAGATAAAAATGCGGTCGGACAGACCGGCCGCCGCAGCATCGAAGGGTATTCATGACGGAAATTCGCTCCGTTGCCGTCTTTTGCGGCTCTCGCGTCGGCATCGATCCGGTTTACGCCGAGGCAGGCCGCCTGCTGGGCCAAGGCCTCGCACAGGCCGGCATCCGCCTCGTCTACGGCGGCGGCCGGATCGGCATCATGGGGGTCGTCGCCGACGCCGTCCTCGAAGCCGGCGGCGCCGTGCTCGGCGTCATCCCCGAGTTCCTGACCCAGTACGAGGTCGCCCACCAGAACGCGACCGAAATGGTACTGACCGACAGCATGCACACCCGCAAGCGCCGCCTCTACGAGGAAGCCGACGCCTTCCTGATCATGCCCGGCGGCCTCGGCACCTTCGACGAAGCGTTCGAGATCATCACCTGGCGCCAACTCCGCCTGCACGACAAGCCCATCCTGCTGTGCGACATCGCCGGCTGGGCCAGGCCCCTGATACACCTGATCGAGCACGCCGTCGCCCAGGGCTTCGCCGCCCCCTCCGCCCGCGCCCTGTTCGAGGTCGTGGACAGCGTGCCCGAAGCCCTCCACCGCCTGCGCACCATCCCCGCCGGCACCGGCGTCCTGGCGGAGCGCCTGTAGCACCCCACCACCACCACACCCGCTGGACATAAGGATATGTTTATGTCATTAGGTGCGCATGGAGCACCTTCTGGCCAGCCTGCGCGCCGCCGCCGAACCCACCCGCCTGCGCCTCCTCGCGCTCGCCGCGCGCGGCGCCTTCTGCGTCACTGAATTCGTCGAAATCCTCGGCCAGTCCCAGCCCCGCCTCTCGCGCCACCTCAAGCTGCTCTGCGAATGCGGCCTGCTCGACCGCGTGCGCGAAGGCGCCAACGTCTGGTTCGCCCTCCCCGCCGGGCCCGACGGCTCGCTCGCCCGCGAGCTCGTCGCCCGCCTCCCCGCCAGCGACCCGACCCTGGAAGCCGACCGCCGCCAGGCCGCCCGCGTCCTCGCCGAACGCGCCCGCGTCGCCTCGGAAAGCTTCCGCGCCAAGGGCGCCGACTGGGATGAGATGCGCGCCCTCGACCTCCCCGCCCACGCGGTCGAGGACGCCCTGCTCGCCCTTTTCCCCCCCGCCCCGGAAGCCCGGCTGCTCGATATCGGCACCGGCACCGGCCGCGTCCTCGAACTGCTCGCCCCGCGCGTCCGCCTCGGCCTCGGCATCGACGCCTCGAAGCACATGCTGGCGCTCGCCCGCGCCCGCCTCTCCGGCCCCGAGTTCACCCACTGCACCGTCCGCCAGGCCGACATGTACCGCCTGCCGCTGCCCGACGCCGCGTTCGACGCGGTCGTGCTGCAGATGGTCCTGCACCACGCCGAGGAACCGAAGGACGTCATCGCCGAAGCCGCGCGCGTGCTCGCCCCCGGCGGACGCCTGCTCGTCATCGACCTCGCCGAACATGGCCGCACCGACCTGACCGAGAAGCTGGCCCACCGCTGGCCCGGCTTCTCCGATACCGCCATGAACACCCTGCTCAACGCCGCCGGCCTCCACGCCGATCCCCCCGTCGCCATCGACGCCCCCCTGCCCACCCCCCTGGCCATACGCATCTGGCCCGCCCGCCGGATCACCGCTTCCGTCGCGCAGCCCCGCGAACTCGCCCTTTGAAGCACCGCCTCCTTTGATAGACCGCTCCCTTTTGAAAGACCGCCTGCCATGAGCCGCCCCCATCTGCTCGACGCCCTGCGCGACCGCGTGCTCCTGTGCGACGGCGGCATGGGCACTCGCGTCCAGGCATTGACCCTGGATATCGAGAAGGACTTCTGGGGCCGGGAAAATTGCACCGACGTGCTGACCCTCTCCCGCCCCGACCTGGTGCGCGGCATCCATCATGGCTACTTCGCCGCCGGCGCCGATATGGTCGAAACCAACACCTTCGGCGCCTCCCCCATCACCCTGGGCGAGTTCGACCTCGCCGACCGCGCGTTCGAGATCAACCGCCGCGCCGCCGAACTCGCCCGCGAAGCCGCCGAATGCTTCGCCGATGGCCGCCACCGCTGGATCGTCGGCAGCGTCGGCCCGGGAACGAAGCTGCCCAGCCTCGGCAACATCAAGTACGACCCGCTGGAGGCCGGCCTCGCCGAACAGTGCCGCGGCCTCATCGCCGGCGGTGTCGACGCCATCCTGATCGAGACCTGCCAGGACACGCTCCAGATCAAGGCCGCCGTCAACGGCGCCAAGATCGCCCGCCGCGAAGCCGGCACCGACACCCCGATCTTCGTCCAGGTTACCGTCGAAACCACCGGCACCCTGCTCGTCGGCCCCGACATCGCCGCCGCCGCCACCGTCGTCAACGCCCTCGATGTCCCCCTGATCGGCCTCAACTGCGGCACCGGCCCGCAGGAAATGGCCGAACACATCGGCTGGCTCGCCGCCAACTGGTCCGGCCTCATCTCCGTCCAGCCCAACGCCGGCCTGCCCGAGCTGGTCGACGGCCATACCCACTACCCCCTCGGCGCCGCCGACCTCGCCACCTGGCTCGAACGCTTCGTCCACGACGACCGCGTCAATCTGATCGGCGGTTGCTGCGGCACCAATGTCGAGCACATCACCGCGCTGGACGCCATGCTCCGCAAGCGCGCCCAGGGCAGCCGCCCCACCCCGGTCGAACGCAGGATCGTCTGGATCCCGTCCGTCGCCAGCCTCTATCAGCCCGTGCCGCTCCGCCAGGAAAACGCCCTGTTCGCCATCGGCGAACGCTGCAACGCCAACGGCAGCAAAAAATGGCGCGAGCTGCAGGAAACCCACGACTGGGACGGCTGCATCGCCATGGGCCGCGAGCAGATCAGCGAAG
>DASQVN010000638.1:0-4993 GCA_035640755.1 Rhodopila sp. | reverse complement strand
AGCGCTGGCCGGCCAGCGCACCGAGAAGAACGACGCTGCGAACTGAAGCGCCGGCCCGAGGGGGAAAGATAGATGTCGGATCGCCAGACACTCGACCGGGTTCACGACAAGCCGGCCGAGGCCGTGTCGCAGGACGATTTCTCGCAACTGCTGAAGGGCGCATTCCGCCCGCGCGACAATGAGCATGAGGAGCAGATCCGCAGCGCGGTGGACATCCTGGTCGAGCAGGCGCTGGGTGGCACGACGCTGGTTTCCAACGATGCGATCCGGACCATCCAGGGGATGATCGCGGCGATCGACCGGAAGCTGACGGAGCAGATCAACCTGATCCTGCATCATGGGGATTACCAGCAACTGGAATCGGCATGGCGCGGACTGCACCACCTGGTGAACAATACCGAGACGGACCAGTCGCTGCGCATCCGGTTCATGCCCATCTCGAAGAAGGAGCTTGGGCGCACGCTGGAGAAGTTTGAGGGCACGGCGTGGGACCAGAGCCCGATCTTCAAGCAGATCTATACCGAGGAATACTCGACGATGGGGGGCGAGCCGTTCGGCTGCCTGATTGGCGATTATTATTTCGACAGCAGTCCGTTCGACGTGGCGCTGCTGGGCAACATGGCGAACATCTGTGCCGCAGCGCATGCGCCGTTCATTGCGGCGGCGGGGCCGAGCCTGTTGAACATGGAGAGCTGGCAGGAGCTGATGAAGCCGAGGGATCTGGCGAAGATCGTCGGCACGCCGGCGCACGCGAAGTGGAACTCGCTGCGGAAGAACGAGGACAGCCGGTATATTGGGCTGACCATGCCGCGGGTGCTGGCGCGGCTACCGTATGGCGCCAAGACGGCGCCGGTGGATACGTTCGACTTCGAAGAGGATGTCAGCGGCACCGACCATCAGCGCTATTGCTGGATGAACGCGGCCTATGCGATGGGCGTGAACATTACGCGGGCGTACAAGATGTACGGGTGGTGCACGCGCATCCGCGGGGTGGAGTCCGGAGGGGCTGTCACCAACCTGCCGACCCATACCTTCCCGACCGATGATGGCGGCGTGGCGATGAAATGCCCGACCGAGATCGCGATCGACGATCGGCGAGAGAAGGAACTGGCCGATCTCGGGCTTATGCCGCTGCTGCATCGGAAGAACACGGATGTGGCAGCGTTCATCGGGGCGCAGTCGCTGAACCGGCCGGACCAATACGATGATCCGGACGCAACAGCCAATGCGAACCTTTCGGCTCGGCTGCCATACATGTTCGCGGTATGCCGGTTTGCCCATTACCTGAAAGCAATGGTCCGGGACAAGATCGGCACGTTCAAGGAGCGGGAGGACATGCAGAAATACCTCCAGCGCTGGATTACCAACTACATCGACGGAAACCCGGATACATCCTCGGAATCCGTCAAGGCTCGGCGTCCGCTGCGGGCGGCGGAGGTCGTGGTCGAGGATGTCGAGGGGAATCCCGGATACTACAATGCGCGCTTCTATCTGCGGCCGCATTACCAGCTTGAAGGGCTGAATGTCAGCCTTCGCCTTGTATCCAAACTGCCTTCACTGAAGGCGGCGGGCTAACAGTCTTCGCGCGTGATTCGGGTTTTCTGAGGCATCCGCGGCAGACGATCACACGCTAACACTCAGAGGAAATGGAGAGTCTTCATGGCTGTTGACATGTTCATGAAAATCGACGGCGTCACGGGGGAAGCCAAGGACAAGGCACACTCGGGCGAGATTGATGTGCTGTCCTGGCAGTGGGGGATGACGCAATCGGGTTCGCGCCATATCGGCGGCGGCGGCGGGTCGGGCAAGGTGAATGTTTCGGATCTGAATTTCGTCAAGTATGTCGACAAGTCCTCGACCGATTTGATGCTGTTCTGCTGCAACGGCAAGCATATTCCCAAAGCGCAACTGACGGTGCGGAAGGCGGGGGAGAACCCGGTCGAATATCTGAAGATCAAGATGTCCGACTGCCTGATCGGGGCGGTGCATGGCGGCGGCTCGACCGGCGATGACCGGCATGTGGAGACGATCACGCTGAACTTCGCCAAGGTCGAGGTGGAATATACGCCGCAGAAGGATGACGGCACGGGCGATGCGCCGACGACGATGGGTTGGCACATCGCCGAGAACGCCAAGGTGTAGCGCGGATGGCGGTCCGGTCGCTCCAGGCTGAGGTCGAGACGGCCATGCAGGCGGTGCGGTCGTCGCCGGAGGCGATCGAGCCGCGCATGGCGCTGTTCCAGCTTGCCGCGGTGACCGGAAACTGGGCGCGGGCGCGGAGCCAGCTTGAGACGATGGCACGGTTGGATGCCGAGTGCGCGGTGCTGGCGCGGACCTATACGCGGCTGATCGATGCCGAGGCGGTCCGGGGGCGTGTCTTTGCAGGTGAGGAGCAGCCGGTGGTGTTCGGCGCCCCGCCGGCCTGGCTGGCGATGACGGCGCGGGCGCTGGCGCTGAACCGCACGGGCGATGCGGCTGGGGCGCATGCCTTGCGGGAGACCGCGCGGGAGGCGACACCGGCGCGCGGGGGGACGCTGGACGGGTCCGACTTCGCGTGGATCGCGGATGCCGATCCGCGGATCGGGGCGGCGCTCGAGGTGGTGATCGACGGGCAGTACCGCTGGCTGCCGTTCGAGCATCTGGTGGAGCTGCGCGCCCGGCCGCCCAAGGCGATGCGGGACCTGGTGTGGCAGCCGGTCACCCTGGTGCTGGCGAACGGGAGTGAGCTGGCGGCGTTCGTTCCGGGCCGGTATCCGGGCTCGGAGGGCAGCGGCGACGACGCGATCCGGCTGGCGCGGGAAACGCGCTGGGTCGAAAATGGCACGGAGCAGTGGGGATTGGGACAGCGGCTGCTGTCCACGGACCAGGATGACTACGCCCTGCTGGATGTCCGCAGACTGAGACTTGCTGATTCCGCGGCGGGCGACGATGGCTAGCCGCGTTGCGAAGGATCGCCTGCAACCATCCTTGTTCGACCGGCTGAACGACGAGCTGGCTGGGGCGCTGGTGCAGTTCGCGCAGGACCGGCGGGCGCTGGAGGGAATGCTGACGGACGCGCAGCGGCAGGCGCTGACGGAGCTGCTGGCCGATGAGCGGCTGGAGCGGCGGCTGGCGTCCGGTGCGACGATGGCGGTGCTTGCAGCGCTGCCGGAGGATGGGCGGGTTCTGCTCGACCGCGTTGTTTCGGCCGAGATTGCGCGGCGGCAGCAGGTGCGGCGTTCGGTTGTGATGACGACGCAGGAATTGCGGGCGGCGGTGCTGCGTGATCTGCAGAACCTGCTGAACACGACGGCGGCTGAGGCGGACCTGCGGGAGGACGAGCGGACGCTGGATGGGTTTCCGCTGGTGCAGGCGGGGGTGCTGAACTACGGGGTGCCGGCGCTGGCGGGGCGAATCCGCACGACGGATGATGTGGTGGAGCTGGCGCGGGACATAGAACGCGCGATTGAGCGGTATGAGCCGCGTATCCGGTACGTGCGGGTCAGCGTTGCCGATGCCGGCGCGGTCTCCAGCCCGTTGGAGCTGATCATCGAAGGCGAGCTCTGGGGCTATCCGATCGCCGAGCAGTTGCGGGTGCATACGGTGCTCGACCTTGATGCGGGGCATGCCGAGGTTACGGGGACGGAGCGCGTGGCGTGATCAAGGACCAGCGCTTCCTGCGGTACTACGAGCAGGAGTTGCGTTTCGTACGCGACATGGCCGGGGAATTCGCCAGCGAGCATGCCCGTGTCGCGAACCGGTTCGGCCTGGACGCGGACAGTTGTGCCGATCCGCATGTGGAATGGCTGCTGGACGGGTTCGCGTTCCTGGCGGCACGGGTGCAGCAGAAGCTGGACGGCGACTACGCCGTGTTCACGCAGCATATGCTGGAGATGATCTACCCGGATTACCTGGCGCCGACGCCGGCGGCGGGGATCGCGGCGCTGGAACTGGCGCCGGATGCACCGCCGATGGAGGCGGGGTTTACGATTCCTCGGGGCGCGCGGCTGCAGACGGGGATCGTGCCGGGGGAGGCGAGCCGGTGCACGTTCACCACCGCACAGGCGGTGACGGTGTGGCCGTTCGAGTTGGTGGAGGCGCGGTATCTGACGCCTACGGCGCTGGCGGCGATGGGGGTGCCGGGACGGGCCGGGGTGTCGTTCAAACTGCGCAGCAGGGCGGGGGCGCCGTTCGTCTCACTGTCGTTGGATACGCTGCCGCTGTACCTCGCGGGCCGGGATCGCGTGGCGCATCTGCTGTATGAGGCGCTGGTTGGGCATTGCGTTGGCGTCGCCGGGGTGCTGGGCGGTGCCGCACGTGGGGTGCTTCGGCTGGATGGCGCGGTATCGCGGCTGGGGTTCGCGGAGGACCAGGCGCTGTTGCCGCAATCGCCTCGGGGGTTTTCGGGTTATCGGCTGCTGCGCGAGTACTTTACGCTGCCGGAGCGATTCCTGTTTGTCGGGATTGATGGGCTGTTGCCGTTGGCGCGGCGGACCCAGGGGCGGGAGCTGGAATTTGTCGTGCTGCTCGACAGGTTTGAGCCGGCGCTGGACGGGGCGGTGACGAAGGGGCAGTTCGCGCTGTTCGCGACGCCGATCATCAATTTGTTTCCACGGCGGACGAAGCCGATCCTGATCGAGCCTCAGGATGACCAGCACCATGTCGTGGTGGATCGCGCTCGGCATTTCGATCACGAAATATTTTCGATCGGGCGGGTGACGGGGTTCGGGGCGGACGGGCAGGAGCCTGTGCTGTTTTCCCCGTTCTATGCGGTTTCAGCGCGCGAGCCTTCGGGGGCGGGCGGGTACTACACGATCGAGCGGCGGCCCCGGCTGTTGGGGGAGCGGGAGCGGCGGGCACGGGCGGCGCGGTCGTCGTATCTGGGGAGCGAGATCTGGATTGAGCTCTGCAACGCGGCCGGCGGGCCACTGCGGCAGGACCTGAAGCGGCTGGATGTGGAGGCGCTGGTGTCGAACCGCGATCTGCCGCTGCATCTGCCGCCGGGGGAGCTGGT
>DASQVN010000637.1:0-3909 GCA_035640755.1 Rhodopila sp. | reverse complement strand
CCGCCTCTGCGCCCCGCACCCCGGCGCGGTCGCCGAGGCCCTCGCCGACCTCATTGCCGCCGAACCGGATGCCTGGCGCGATCAGATTGCCGCCATCGGCAAGTCATTGGCCGAACTGCTGATCGCGCGCGAGCTCGCCCTGGCGGAAATCAACCCGCTGTTCGTCTCCGCGAACGGCTGCACCGCCGGCGACGCCAAGATCGTCATCGACCTGAACGCCATCGGCCGCCAACCCACCATTGCCGGAATGCTCGCCGCCCGTCCCGACATCTACGCCGACGCCAACCGCAAGATCACCGAGGGCTTCGACTACGTCGAACTCGACCCCGAGGGCGAGATCGGCCTCGTTACCACCGGGGCCGGGCTGTCGATGATGCTGATCGACGAACTCACCGCCCGTGGCGCGAGGCCGCTGAACTTCTGCGATATCCGCACCGGCCAGTTCCGCGGCTCCCCGGCGCGGTTGCTGCGCGTGCTGTCCTGGATTACCTCCCGCCCTTCATTGAAGGCCGTGTTGGTCAACATCTTTGCCGGCATCACCGATCTGGGCGAGTTTGCAACCCTGCTTGCCGCCGCCATCAAGGGCACGCCCGCGCTCAACGCTCCTGTCGTCGCCCGCCTGGTTGGCCGCAACGCTGCCGAGGCGCGGCGTATCCTGGGTGAAGCCCAGCCGGGCATGCTGGTGACCGAGGACCTGCAGGAAGCATTGGCAAAGGTCGAAGCGATCGCCGGGGCAGGGCAATGCGGGGCAGGGCAATGATCCGCGGCCTCTCCCGCGCCACGCCCGTCGTGGTCCAGGGTATCACCGGCCGCATGGGCCGGACGCACGCGGCGCTGATGCGCGGCTACGGCACCAACATCGTCGGCGGCACCTCCAGCCGCACCGACGTGAACGAGGCCGACGGCCTGCCCGTGTTCGCCACGTGCGCCGAAGCCGTGCTCGCCACCGGCGCGACAGCCTCGGTCATCATGGCGCCGCCGCTCGATACGCTTGCCGCTGTGCAGGAAGCGCTCGCCGCCGGCATCAAGCTGATCGTGACGGTGGCCGAGGGCGTGCCGCTGCACGACGCGATCCGCATCGGGCGCGCCGTGCGCAGGGCAGGGGCCACATGGGTCGGTGCCTCCACCCCCGGCCTCGCCATCCCCGGCGAGTGCAAGCTTGGGTTCATCCCCGACGTCTGCCTCGCCCCCGGCCCGCTCGGCATCATGACGAAAAGCGGCACCCTGTCATACGAGGTCGGCTACCGCCTGGCGCGTGATGGGCTGGGGCAAAGCCTCTGGGTCGGTGTCGGCGGCGATCCGGTGAAGGGCGTGCGCTTCGCCGACCTGCTGCCTGTGTTCTTCGACGACCCGCGGACCGAGGCCATCATCCTGGTCGGCGAAGTCGGCGGCACCGAGGAAGAGGAGTGCGCCGATGCGTATCTGCGCCTCGGCCGCCGCAAGCCGCTGTTCGCGCTGATCGCCGGGCGCGAGGCGAAGGAGGGGGTGGCCATGGGCCACGCCGGCGCGCTGGTGCACGGGGACAGCGGCACGTTGGAATCGAAATGGCAACGTCTGACGGCTGCGGGTGCGCAGGTGTTCGGCTCGGTCCAGCAGCTTGTCGAGGCAGTCCAGGCCTTTCCTGGTCCCGATCGCGCCGCGGTTGAGCCGTCCAGCAGCTAGAAAATCCGCGGCGCCGCCCGGTCCGCATGCGAATCGGCTCACTGAACTTTCATCCGTTTCGGCAAGTTGCTAAGAACCGCCCCCTCACGGGGCTGTGCGTGGGGGAGGCAGAATTCGCTTGATGCCTACAGCGTCCTTTTCGGCGACTTGGCCCGGTGCGATGACGCGATGGGGGCCGGCTGCGTACGCATGGTGCCGCGGCGCGGCCCGGCGACTTGCGGCATCGGTGGACCGGCGCATCAACCGCTGGCTGATCCTGGCCTGCCTGCTGCTGCCGGGAAGTCTTTTTGTTGCCGAAACCATATCGGGCCGCGCCGCCGTGCTCCGGCGCCTGGAAGCCCCGGCCGCCGAGGTAAGCCTTCTGCTGCTCGCCTGCCGCGCCAGCTGCCAGACCCGCCACCTGAAGGACGCCAACGCGCGGCTGCTCGCCCGCACGCTGGAACTGTCGATCGAAACGAGATGGCGGTCGAAGGTGAAGGCCGAGCTGGCGGATGCGCTGCGCGATACGGTGCAGAAGCAGGAGGCCGAGCGGGCGCGCCTGGCGCGGGAGCTGCACGACACCCTCGGCCAGCACGCCGCCGTGCTGCAGTTCGGCCTGGATGAGTTGATGCGCGAGCCCGGATGCCCCGACGCTGTGCAGGACCGTGCCCGGATGCTGAAAACCACGGCGGCCGAACTGAGCCACGGCATCTCCCACCTGGCGTGGGAACTGCGTCCGGCCGGCCTGGAAGAGCTCGGCCTGGAAGTTGCGCTGCGCAGCCTGGCGGACACCGTCTCCCGCAGGGCAGGGCTGCGGATCGACGTGCAGGCGACCGGCCGCCGCAGCATCGACAGCACCGTCGAGACGACGCTGTACCGCATCGCGCAGGAGGCGCTGACCAACACGGTCAAGCACGCTGCCGCAACGCGGATCGGCCTGGTGCTCGATCAGGATCCGTCACGCGTGCAGCTCATCATCGAGGACAACGGCCGGGGCTTCACCGCGGACGCGCCGGCCACCCTGCGTCCCGGTGCCCGCCTCGGCCTGCTGGGCGTCCGCGAATGCCTGGCCCTGGTCGGGGGAACGCTGGAGATCGAAACAAGGCCCGGTTCCGGAACGACCCTCTATATCCGAATCCCGAACAGCGGGCTCGCCGCATGACCGCGCGCGAGATCCAGGTCGTGCTGGCCGACGATCATCCGATCGTGCTCGCCGGCATCCGCGCACTGCTGATGCAGGAGCCGGGGCTGCGCATCGCGGGTGAGGCGACGAACGGCATTGAGGCACTGCGCCTGATCACCCGCCAGCGCCCGGATATCGCCGTGCTCGATGTCTCGATGCCCGGCCTGAACGGCGTCGCCGTCACCCGCCGTGTCCGCGACGCCGGGCTGCGCACCAGGATCATCGCCCTGACCGTGCACCAGGAGGCCGCCTATCTGCGCCAGCTCCTGACCCTCGGCATGGGCGGCTATGTGCTGAAAAGCTCTGCCGCCGACGACCTGATCCGCGCCATCCGCGCCGTGCACGCCGGCGGCATCTATTTCGATCCGTCAATGGTGGGGCGGCTTGTCGAGACCACCAGTCGCCGTGCGCCCGGCCTGCAGAAATCAGAGCTGAGCGAGCGGGAGGAAGCCGTGCTCCGCCGCGTCGCACTCGGCCATACCAGCCGCGAGATCGCGCAGCAGCTATCGCTGGGCGTCAAGACGGTCGAGACCTACAAGGCGCGCGGGATGGAGAAGCTGGGCCTTGACAACCGGGCGGAGTTGATCCGCCATGCCATCGGTCAGGGCTGGATGTCGGGCGACTGATTCGCCCCCGTTCCGTGTCGGGCAAACCCCGACAGTGAAATGGGAGATACCCCGCTTCCCGCCCGTCTGATGAGAGCCGATAAGCCGCCCCCGGCCGGAGGACATCCGGTCAAAGAGGGGACAGGATGGTACTCGATATTTTTCATCCGCGTCAGGGCGATTTCCGGCAGGCCACGCTGTTCTGGTGCGGCGTGCCGGTCATCCGGCTCGTCGTGGAAAAGCTGGTGCTGCCGCGCGCTGGGCGCGATCACTGGGACTGGACGATCTGGCCGATGCATGGCGTCTGGCGCGACCGAGGCGACTGGTACGGAACCGAACCAACGGCAGAACAGGCGGAGCTCGCGGCACTCGACGCCGCCACCCCGCTGCTCGCCATGCTGACGCTGGATGAGGAGGACCTCGGCGCCGGTCTGCCCGACGGATGGCAGCGCGGTAAACCCGTCCATGACCATTCCGTCC
>DASQVN010000636.1:0-3232 GCA_035640755.1 Rhodopila sp. | reverse complement strand
TACGTGCATGGTGCGGCAACCCGCGTGCCGTCGACCGCGACGGCGTTTTCCGCCCGTCGGCCGCAATGGGACTTCGATATCATCGGGCAGTGGTCGGATGCGGCAGAATCGAGTGGCCACATTGCCTGGGTACGGTCGTTCTGGGATCAACTCGAGCCCGAACTGCTGGGGCGCGTCTACATCAATCACTTCGCCCCGGAGGACCGACCGGAGAAGGTGCGCTCCTCCTACGGCGAGAATTACGCTCGGCTGCGTGAACTGAAGGCCCTGTATGACCCCATGAACCTGTTCCGGGTCAACGCGAATATCACCTGAGCCGGCGCGACTGTCCGCCCGGGGACAAGCGACGTCGCTGCAAACATCCGTAGCGCGATCCGTTGAGGTTGACCTACACAGCCGTGCGGATCGCGCTATAGCTTGGCGTTTGAGCGCGTGATTCAGGGTGTCCGACGGCCGCCCCAAACGATCACGCGTGAGAGACGACTTTCCGGGACCATTCATGCTTCAGATCCAGACCTTCGATGCCCGCCTGGGCGGCAACGTCATCTACAAGGCGCTCGCCCACCCGCTTGCCGCCGAGGCGATCGAACGCCTCTACGCCGAGCTGGAACCGCCCATCGCTCTCTATGACCCCGACAACATCGCTGATGCCCTCGTCGCGCTGTATCCCAGGTCGTTCGACTGCCTTTTCGTCCATGACGTTGCTGCCGTCGGCCAGACCCGTGCCGGCCTGGCCGCCCGGCCGCTGACGCAGCTTCCCGCCAGCGATGCCCGCACTGTCCTGATCGCGGCCTTCGATGCCGAACGCATCAAGGCACGCATCAGGCACATGCTGCCGGCGGGGGCGCGCCTGCACACGCTGGATGCCGCGCGCCTGCCCGATGCGATGCTCAGCAACCGCGCGAAGTATCTCGACAAGCTGAACTTCGCCACGAACTTCGTCTTCTTCCGCGACGCGGACGGCCTCTCCACCCGCCTCATCTCCGCCAACTACTGGGCGAACTACGGTGCCGGTTCCATCCGGCTCTGGCTCCGGCTGTTCGATGCCGACGGCAGGCCGCTCGCCACGTGGGAGCAGGAGCTGCCCGAGGGCCCAGGCGGCTTTGTCATCGACAGCCGCGAGATCCGCCGCCGCTTCGATCTGGATGGATTCACCGGGCAGATTTTCCTGCATGCGATCGGCGTTGCCGGCCATGACGTGGTGAAATACGCGCTGGACACCTACGCCTCCGACAACGGCGCCTCGCTCTCCTGCACGCACGACGCCAATGCCTGGCCGTCCGACCGGTTCGCCGGCCTGCCCGCCCCACGCCCGGATGAGACGGTGACGCTATGGCTGCAGAACAGCCACGCCGTGCCCATCCCTGCCGGGACCATCGCGCTGGACCGCATGGGCGCCGAGCATCCCGTCACGCTGGATCGGCCGGTAGGCCCGTTCGCCACCGTCGCGTTGAATGTCGCCGACTTCCTGCCGGCCCTGCACTGGCCCGCGCAGATCGAGCTCCGCGCCGGCCGGCACGTCGTCCGCCCGCGCTACGAGGTTACGCAGAACGGCCGCACCCGCATCGCCCATGTCAACGTGGAGCGCGACAACCTCAGGCCCGACCCCGGCATCCCTGCCCTGCCGCCGGAGATGGGACGCGGCTACCTGCTGCCCTTCCCGATCCTGCCGCGCGCCCGCTTCCGCTCGATCTTCCAGCCGACGCCGATGGCGACAACGCAGCGTACGCTGCCGATCCGCCTGGACGTGTTCGATGCCGAGGGCGTGAAGCGCGGCGAAACCTTCCTGGGCAACCTGCCGCGTGACCATGGCCTCGCCATGGACCTGGACGGATACGACGTCGAGGAAGGCCACGCTGAACTGGTCTATGACTTCCGCGACGGCGGGGAGGCCGACGGCTGGCTGCATGCGCTGTTCCGGTACGAGGACCGCCAGTCCGGCCACGCCGCCGAATCAAGTTTCGGCGCCCATATCTTCAACACCGCGATGACCTATCGGGACGAGCCGCAATCCTATTCCGGCCCGCCACCCGGGCTCTCCACCCGCCTGTTCCTCAAGCTCGGCGATCGCCAACGCCACAGCTTTGCCGCGCTGATCTACCCGGCGTCGGCCCTCTGGCATCCGCTATCATCGACCACACTGCAGCTGTTCAACGGCGTTGGTACCCTGATTGCCGAGGAGCCTGTCGCCATTCCCTGCTCCGGCTCCCGCCTCGTATTCCCGCACAAGATGTTCGACGCTCCCACCCTGGCTGCCGCCGGGCCCGAAGGGTACGTCATTGTGCGCGATGCCACCTGCCGGCTGTTCGGCTATCACGGCCTGATGGACGATAAGGGCGGCTTCTCGCTGGACCATATGTTCGGGTTCTGAACGGCTCCGGCATGCAATACCGTCAGGGCTCAGCCGTTGCGTGCCGCCGCGACCTCCCGCCCCCGCCCGCCGGCCTGCATCTGTCCGGCGAGATCGGGGTTCCGTGCGAGCTGCCTTCGGTAGACGTCGCCGACCGCGGCAACAAGCTCACCGTTTCGCCCGAGCATCGGATCGCCGAGCTCGAGAATCCGTAGGTTGGGCCAGGCCGGAGGCCGGATTTGCAGGATTTCGTCAAAGATCCGGGCGCCGGAAACCTCGGGCATTGCCTGGGCCAGCAGCAATGCCATGGAGGCCGTCGAGCGTGAGACGCCGGCGTGGCAGTGGACCAGCAGGTGGGCATCAGTGCGCGGCTCCGCCAGCAGGTCGCGCCCGAACGCAAGTAGCTCCACGACATGCTCCCTGCGCGGCGCGACGAGTGCAGGGTTGTCCTCGATGATGTCATGGAACCGCAATTCGCACTTGGCATGCTCGCCGAACGCGCCGAACGCCTCCGGCACCGGCCAGTCCGGATCCAGGATGGACAGCACGTGGCTGACCCGGGACTCGCAATGGCCCTCCAGTTCCTCGAGGCCACAGACGCTCAGTCGGAACGGTGCAAGACTGCTCACTGACAACACTCCCGTGCTTGAGGCAAGCCGCTCACGGTTAACGGGCGGCCGCCCGGCAGGATGCCTCGGCACACCAATCGCGTTCAGAGGGATAGAGCGGTCGCGGATAATGTGTTTCGAACCCAAATCTACGATTGCCCTTTCACGTGGACGCGGTGAGCGGCTGCAGCCGCCTCGACCATCGCTTTACCTCGCGCTCGGGATTTACGAGCACCATGGCGATCGCGCCGGCCACCAGCATAATGATCCCGCA
>DASQVN010000635.1:0-10446 GCA_035640755.1 Rhodopila sp. | reverse complement strand
CGAGCGCAGCAATTGCAGCGCCACCGACGCGACCGAGCGCACGTGGCCTGTCCCGCCGCAATGCGGGCATTTCTCGGTCGAGCTCTCCAGCACGCTCGAGCGGATGCGCTGGCGCGACATCTCCATCAGGCCGAAATGGGAGATGCGGCCGACCTGGATGCGGGCGCGGTCGTTCTTCAGGCAATCCTTCAGCTTCTTTTCGACGGCGCGGTTGTTCCGCTTCTCCTCCATGTCGATGAAGTCGATGACGATCAGCCCGGCGAGGTCGCGCAGGCGCAGCTGTCGCGCGATCTCCTCGGCCGCCTCAAGGTTGGTCTTGAGCGCGGTATCCTCGATGTGGTGCTCGCGCGTGGCGCGGCCGGAATTGACGTCGATCGCGACCAGCGCCTCGGCCTGGTTGATCACCAGGTAGCCGCCGGAACGAAGCTGCACGATCGGCAGCAACATCGCATCGAGCTGGGCCTCCACCTGGTGCTTGGCGAACAGCGGCTGGCCGCCATCACGCCAGAGCTGCACCTTCTTGGCATGCGCGGGCATCAGCATGCGCATGAAGTCATGCGCGGCGCGCCAGCCATCCTCCCCGTCCACCAGGATTTCGTCGATGTCGCGGGAATAGACGTCGCGGATCGCCCGCTTGATCAGGCTTGCTTCCTCATAGATCAGCGCCGGGGCGACCGACTTCAGCGTATGCTCGCGGATGTCGTCCCACAGTCGCAGCAGATATTCGCAGTCGCGCTTGATCTCGGGCTTCGGGCGGTTGGCGCCGGCGGTGCGGATGATCAATCCCATCCCGCGCGGGATATCCAGCTCGGCAATCACCTCCCGCAGCCGCCGCCGGTCGGCGGCCGAGGTGATCTTGCGCGAAATCCCGCCGCCACGGGGGGAGTTCGGCATCAGCACGCCGAAGCGGCCGGCCAATGACAGATACGTGGTCAGCGCCGCGCCCTTGGTGCCGCGCTCTTCCTTGACGACCTGCACCAGCATGATCTGCCGGCGGCGGATGACTTCCTGGATCTTGTAGTTGCGCAGGAAGCGGGGCGGGATGCGGCGCTCACGATGATCGTCGCCGCCTTCACGCTCATCGCCGCCGATCGTCTCCGGCGGCGGCAGGCTCTCGATCGTATCGACCGAGTCGTCCGATTCATCGGTATCGTCCTCGGTGATGACCTCCCGATCGACGGCGAGCGACTGTGCCCGCCGGGGCTGGGTCACCAGGGGCGGCGTAGCAGGGGACGCCCAGGCCTCTGCCACGGCTTCGCGGCCGACGGATACTGGGGTGCCGTACGGTTCGGGGCCCGTCAGGCGCGGCGTCGCGGGTTGTGCCCAGGCTTCCGCGGCCGGAGCGCCGGGGGACGTTTCCGCCTCTACCCCGGCGTCGGTGGCCTGCGTCAGGGCGAGTTCGAGGTCGTCCTCCTCCTCCTCGCGCCGCGCTTCCTCGGCCTGCATCTCCAGCAGGCGCTGCCGGTCGGCGACCGGGATCTGGTAGTAGTCCGGATGGATTTCGCTGAAGGCGAGGAATCCGTGCCGGTTGCCGCCGTACTCGACGAAGGCAGCCTGCAGGCTGGGTTCGACCCTGACAATCTTGGCGAGGTAGATGTTGCCCTTGAGCTGCCGCTTTGTGGATGTCTCGACGTCGAAGTCTTCGAGGCGGTTACCGTCCAGCACCACAACACGGGTTTCTTCCGCGTGTGTGGCGTCTATCAGCATGCGTTTGGTCATAAAGTCCTGAACTCCGGTAGGCCGGATACGCGCGCAGACCCGCCCGGGTTGGGGTCAGGATCGGCGTCCGGCTTGGAAGGCTGACGGAATGGGGCCCGTCCGAAGCGTCAGGACAGCGAAGTGAAAAATTACCGGCCGATGCAACGTTGCCCGGTAAGCCACCGGGGGAAAATCCTGATTGGGATAACCGTCGCAAGGCGTGGCTCATCAAATCCCTTCGTCACCCAGTGCGGGCGTTCGGACGGCGCGCTTCTGGAACGCAGCCCCGTGTGAAAGTCGTACTGACGCTGCCCGCAACGCGGACAGGTCCCGGCGCGCCACATATCCGGCAAGGCGGGCGCGACACGGACGGCGACGGGACCAGGGTGGGACGGATCCATTCTCCGGCCCCATCCAGGCTCCGACCAGGATGAAGGCGGGATCACGTTCCACCGGAACGGCCCAGGGACTCGCGGCAGACCGCGCGCCCCGATGACATCACCGGAGTGACACGACCATGAAGCAAACCGAGCCGTACCGCAAGCGGCTCGTTCGAAAACGCCACATGACCGCCGTAATCAATATACAAGCTGCGGCTCATAAACCAATATGTTAACTGTAGCGCCATGGATGGACCCGCCGTTGTCGCACGCCGCCTGATCCTGCGCCGTTTCGCAGCCGCGGCGCCCGTGGTCGGCACATTCCTGCTTCCGCCCCCACTATCCGCGGCGGCCGCGCGGCCCGCTCCGGGCCCCGCATCAGGGCACTCTGCGCATGCCAGGTCTGCGGCGCGCGGGCCGGAACATCCGGCACCGGGCGTGAAGCCACACCGCCGCGAGCCGGCGGAGCCGTTGCCGGTGGTGATGCTCGACCCCGGCCATGGCGGGAAGGATCCGGGTGCGATCGGCGTGTCCGGCACATACGAAAAGCACATCGCACTGGCCACAGCGCAGGAACTGCGGCGCCAGCTGCTGGCCACAGGCCGCTACCGGGTCGAGCTGACGCGCACCCGCGACGTCTTCATTCCGCTGGAGGACCGGGTGGAGATGGCGCAACAGCGCGGCGCCGCCCTGTTCGTCTCGATGCATGCCGATGCGCTCGCCGACCACGCGATCCGCGGCGCCTCGGTCTACACGCTGTCGAACGACCCCTCGGATCTGCAAAGCGCCATGCTCGCGGAACGCGAGAACAGCGTGGACCGTCTTGTCCGCCGTCCGCGCCGGCGCCCGTCGCATGATCTTGGCCCCGAGGTGTCGGAGATCATCATGAACATGGGTCTCAGCCGAGCGCGCGCCGATTCCGTGCGTATGGCCCGTTCCCTGGTTTCGAGCATGGACAATGAGCTGCCAATGCTGACAAATCCCGAGCGGCATGCCGGGTTTGTCGTTCTCAAGGCCGGCAGCATCCCTAGTGTGCTGGTGGAGATGGGTTTCATGTCCAACGCGCGCGATGAAGCTGCCTTGCGCAAGGCCGAGCATCGGCGCCTGGTGGCAAAGGCGATGCAGCGGGCCGTGGATGCCTATTTCGGCGGCATCACCCGATCCGCTACGTGATTGGTCGTCCCGTGATTTGCCGGGGGATTGGGGTCCCCCGCCCGGTCCGGCGGCTCGGACGACAGTACGCTTTCAACAAAGTACAGCGGGCGCCGCTTCGCTTCGTTGAACACGCGCCCCAGATATTCGCCGATGACCCCGAGCGTCAGAAGCTGGACGCCACCCATAAACAGCACCACCGCCATCAGGCTGGGGTAGCCGGCAACCGGGTTGCCGAACAGCAGCGTGCGCAGGATGATCTCCAGCATGAAGATCGCCGCAAAAAATGAGACGCCGAGGCCCAGGTAGCTCGCGACCTTCAACGGCATCACGGTGAAGCTGGTGATTCCCTCCAGCGCGAAGTTCCACAGCTTCCAGTAGTTCCATGTGGTGCTGCCGGCGTGCCGCGGCGCACGTTCGTACAGTACGGCCTTGCTCGGGAACCCGACCCAGGCAAACAGGCCCTTCATGAAGCGATGATGCTCCCGCATCGTGCGCAGGGCTTCCACCACCCGCCAGCTCATGAGCCGGAAATCGCCCGTGTCGCGTGGCAACCTGACATCGCCCGCGTCTTCCAGCAGGCGGTAGAACAGGCTGGCGGTCAGCTTCTTCAGCCAGGTTTCGCCGTGGCGGACGCTGCGTTGGGCATAGACAATGTCGAACCCTTCCTCCCAACCGGCGACCAGTTGGGGGATTAGCTCGGGCGGGTCCTGCAGGTCGGCGTCAATGACGATGACGGCGTCGCCGCGTGCGTGGTCCAGCCCCGCGGTCAAGGCTGTTTCCTTGCCAAAGTTCCGTGAGAGGTTCACGACCTGCACGCGGCTGTCGGCAGCGTGCAGGGCCTTCAGATGGCCGAGGGTATCGTCCGTGCTGCCGTCGTTAACGTATACCACCTTCCAGCTCCCCAGCGTGTCCATCACCGCAGTCAGGCGTCGATGGAATTCCTGGATGCCGGAAGCCTCGTTATAGGCGGGCACGACGACGCAGAAACGGGGCGGGACGATGCCGCTGGCCGCAGGTGGAGGGGCCAGTGCAGTCGACACGGTCATTTGCGCCATACATGCTCCACCAGGATTTCCATAACATTTCCGAAAGCAGGCGGCAAAATCAAGCATCTGATCAGGCCGTGTCCCGACGGCACGGACCCGCCGCAAATCGCGCTGTCTCGCAATCTCGTCGCTGGCGATTTCGTGCAAAAACGCGCATATCGCGGCGCATGAAGGAACCGCTTACCGCCGGCGAGCCGCTGGCTGCATCCGGCCGGCGCCGGACCGGTCAGCCCGCCGGAAACGCCCCCAAGCCGCCGCGTAACCAGCGGCCTCGCCCCAACATGCTCGTGCGTCTGTCGCGCGCCCTGCTCGGCGCCGTGCTCGGCCTGACGCTGCTTGTCGGCATTGTCGGCGGGGCAGGGGCGTGGCTTGCCTACCAGCACTACAGCGCGGGGCTGCCGGATGTGGACGGGCTGCGCAGCTACCAGCCCCCGGTCATGAGCCGCATCTACGCCGGCGATGCCCACCTGCTCTCTGAACTGGCGTCCGAGCGGCGGATCTTTGTGCCGATCAATGCCATTCCGCCGGTCGTGCGGCAGGCCTTCATCTCGGCCGAGGACCACAATTTCTATCAGCACGGCGGCGTCGACCCGATGGCCATCGCGCGCGCCGCCCTGTTCGACCTGATGCATGCCGGGCAGGGGCGGCGCCCGATCGGCGCCTCCACCATCACCCAGCAGGTCGCCAAGAACATGCTGCTGGACAGCGAGCTTTCAGTCGCCCGCAAGATCAAGGAGGCGATCCTCGCGACCCGGATCGAGCAGTCGCTCAGCAAGGATCGAATCCTGGAGCTCTACCTGAACGAAATCTATCTTGGCATGGGCGCCTATGGCGTTGCTGCGGCCTCGCAGGCCTATTTCAACAAGCCGCTCGACAAGCTGACGATCGCTGACGCCGCCTTCCTGGCTGCGCTGCCGAAGGCGCCCAATTACCTGAACCCGTTCAAGTACCCCGATGCCGCCCGTTCCCGCCGTGACTACGTGCTCGATCGGCTGGTGGAGGACCATGCGATCGCGCCGCAACAGGCCGCGGAAGCCAAGGCGACGCCAGTTGTGCCGGCCGAGTTTCATCGCCCGCCGCCCGTTCCCGGTGCTGAATGGTTCACCGAGGAGGTCCGGCGCGAATTGATCGCCCGCTTCGGCCAGGACACCACGACCCAGGGCGGGCTGATGGTGCGCACCAGCCTGGACCCCGCATTGCAGGCTGTTGCCGAGAAGTCGCTGCGCGATGGGCTGATGGCATACGACCGCAAGTTGGGCGGCTGGCGCGGCCCGGTTGCGCACGCGGACCTGAAGCCCGCCGATTTCGCCGCGCAGTGGCCGGCAACCTTGAACAATACGCCAAAGCCGCCGGGCATGCTGCCGAACTGGCGGCTGGCAATCGTGGCCTCGGTGACCGAGCAGGAAGCGAAGGTCGAGTGGGTGACTCCGGACGGCGAGCAGCGCAGCGCGCCGATCGTGCTCTCTGATACCACCTGGGCGCGCCCGGTGCGTGACGGCAAACCCGGCCCCGCGCCGCGACGGATGGCTGAAATCCTACACGCCGGCGATATCGTGATGGTTGAGCCGCCGTCTTCTCCGGCCGCGGCACCCGCGCCGGCTCCGGCGTCGGCAGGCAAGGCGCGCGCGCAGGTGAGCGTGTTGCCCGCCAGCAGGGCGATGCTGCGGCAGATCCCGGCCGTGCAGGGGGCGCTGGTGTCACTGGATCCGCAGACCGGCCGGGTGCTCGCCATGGTCGGCGGCTGGAGCTATGAGCAGAGCCAGTTCAATCGCGCGACGCAGGCCCAGCGGCAGCCTGGGTCCAGCTTCAAGCCGATCGTCTATCTGACGGCGTTGGAAAAGGGTGTCTCGCCCAGCCAGCGGTTCCTCGACGCGCCAATGGTGATCGATACCCCCGACGGCAAATGGCGCCCGGGCAATTATGAAGGAAGCTTCGGCGGTCCAACTCCCTTGCGCATAGCGTTGGAGGAATCGTCGAATCTTGCGACCCTGCACGTCGCACAGATGATCGGCATGCAGGCGATCGCCGACAACGCGATCGCCTTCCACATGGTGGACAACATGCCGCGGGTACTGCCGGCGGCGCTGGGCGCGGTGGAAACGACCGTGCTGCGGGAGACGGCGGCCTACGCGTCGCTCGCCCAGGGCGGGCGGCTGGTCACACCGACCCTGATCGACAGCGTGCAGGATGCCGATGGGCATGTGGTGCTGCGCCGCCAGGGGCTCGACTGCCAGGATTGCACCAACCCCGCGGCGCCGCCCGAGCTGCATGACTCGCGTGAGCAGGTCGCCGACCCGCAAAGCGTCTCCCAGCTCGTGACGATGATGCAGGGCGTTGTGCAGCGCGGTACCGGCGTGCCGGCGGGGAAAGGATTGAACCGGCCGATCGCCGGCAAGACAGGGACAACGCAGGATTTCGCCGATGCGTGGTTCGGCGGCTTCACACCCGACCTGGTGACCGTGGTCTGGGTCGGCTACGACAATCCGCAGTCCCTGGGCGACAAGGAGACCGGCGCCCAGGTTGCCGCCCCGATCTTCCACGATTTCATGGAGAAGGCGCTGGCTGGCCGACCCGTGCTGAACTTCCCGATTCCGCCGGGGATCACCATGGCGCAGTGGGACAGCGGCCATGGGATCGTAACCGATGGGTTCAAGGAGGGGCAGGTACCGGGGGCCTCGGCCCCGTTGGGCGCCGGCCTGACCAGCACGCCGGGGGATGAGGTCCTGTCCGGCGCACCTCCGGTCGCGCATGGCGGGATTGATACCAGCCTGGGCGGGTTGTATTGACCCGCGCTTTCATCGAACCAGTTGGAAGAGCATGTCCGCAGAATCCGAAGCCCTGAACGAACAGATCAAGCAGTCGATCGCACTGCTGAGGAGGCATCTTTGACTGGGATGCCGCCGAAGCCCGCCTTGCCGAACTGAACAACCGCGTCGAGGATCCGGCGCTGTGGAACGATCCGGCCACCGCGCAGAAGCTGATGCGCGAGCGCAACCAGATCGCCGGCGCCGTCGACGGCGTGCGCAAGCTGGAGGCCGAGGTTTCCGACGCGCTCGAGCTGATCGAGATGGCCGAGGCTGAGGGCGACACCAGCATGATCGCCGACGCCACGGCCTCATTGCGCGCGCTGGCCGAGGAGGCCAAGCGGCGGGAGATCGAAAGCCTGCTGTCGGGCGAAGCCGACGCCAATGACTGCTACATCGAGGTCAACGCCGGCGCCGGCGGCACCGAGGCGCAGGACTGGGCCGAGATGCTTCTGCGCATGTACATGCGCTGGGCCGAGCAGCATGGCTACAAGGTGCAGTTGATGGAGGCGAGCGAGGGTGAGCAGGCCGGCATCAAGTCCGCCACCATGCAGGTGAGCGGCCCGAACGCCTATGGCTGGCTGAAGACCGAGGCCGGGGTGCACCGGCTGGTCCGCATCTCACCCTTCGATGCCAATGCGCGCCGGCAGACCAGCTTCGCCTCGGTCTGGGTCTATCCGGTGGTGGATGACAACATCGACATCGAGATCAATGACAGCGATCTGAAGGTCGATACCTATCGTGCATCCGGTGCCGGCGGCCAGCACGTGAACAAGACGGAAAGCGCCATCCGCATCACGCATTTGCCGACTGGAATCATCGTCGCCTGCCAGACCGACCGCAGCCAGCACCGCAACCGCGCCACCGCCATGGCGATGCTGAAGGCCCGGCTCTACGAGGCCGAACTGCAGAAGCGCGAGGCGGCGGCAGCGGCCGAGGAAAGCGCGAAGACCGATATCGGCTGGGGTCACCAGATCCGCAATTACGTGCTGGCACCGTACCAGTTGGTGAAGGACCTGCGCACCGGGGTGGAGAAAGGCAACCCAGGTGCGGTGCTGGACGGCGACCTGGATGGGTTCATGGCCGCCGCCCTCGCGGCCCGCGCCGGCGCGACACGCTCGGAGGCGAGCGCGCTGGCGCGTTGAGTCCGGCTGACGCTCGGTGGGAGCTGGGCCCGCACCGAGCGCCGTCCGTCGACCTCAGGCAACCTGACCTCAGGCAGCGAGATCGAAGCGGTCCAGGTTCATCACCTTGTTCCACGCCGCCGCGAAGTCGCCCACGAACTTCTCCTTCGCGTCGTTGCACGCATAGACCTCGGCGATGGCGCGAAGCTGGGAGTTCGAACCAAAAACGAGATCGACGCGGCTGGCGGTCCACTTCAGCTCGTTCGTCTTCCGGTCGTGCCCCTCGTACACTGCGTCAGCGCCGGCCATTGGCTGCCATTGCGTTTTCATGTCGAGGAGGTTGACGAAGAAGTCGTTCGTCAGCGTCTCGGGCCGCGTGGTGAAGACGCCATGCCTGGAGCCTCCGACATTGGCACCGAGGACGCGCAGGCCGCCGAGGAGGACCGTCATCTCGGGCGCCGTCAATTTCAGTAATTGCGCCTGATCCACCAGGGCTTCCTCGTGCATCATCAACTGCCGGCCTTGGTGATAGTTGCGGAACCCGTCAGCGACCGGTTCGAGCGGAGCGAAGGATTCGACGTCGGTCTGCTCCTGCGAGGCGTCCGTGCGCCCCGGCGTGAAGGGAACCTTGATGTCGGTCCCGGCTGCCTTCGCGGCCTTCTCGACCGCGGCGTTGCCACCGAGAACGATCAGGTCGGCGAGCGAAACCTTCTTGCCGCCGGTGGCCGAGGCGTTGAACTCCTTCTGGATCGCCTCGAGCTTCTGCAGCACCGTCGCGAGCTGCTTCGGCTGATTGACCTCCCAGTCCTTCTGCGGCGAGAGGCGGATGCGCGCGCCATTGGCGCCGCCACGCTTGTCGGAACCGCGGAACGTTGACGCAGATGCCCAGGCGGTCGAGACCAACTGCGAGACCGAGAGGCCCGAGGCGAGGATCTTCTCCTTCAGGGCTGCGATATCCTGCTGCTCGATCAACGGATGATCGACGGGCGGGACCGGGTCCTGCCAGATCAGATCCTCCTTCGGCACGAGCGGGCCGAGGTAACGCACTTTCGGACCCATGTCGCGGTGCGTCAGCTTGAACCACGCGCGGGCGAACGCGTCTGCGAACTGATCCGGATGCTCGTAGAAGCGGCGCGAGATCTTCTCATAGGCCGGGTCCATCCGCAGCGAGAGGTCTGTCACCAACATGGTCGGCACACGCTTCTTCGACGGATCGAACGGGTCCGGGATCGTGGCAGGTGCGTCCTTGGCCTGGAACTGCCAGCAGCCGGCCGGGCTCTTCGTCAGCTCCCATTCGTACTTGAACAGGTTCTCGAAGTAGTAATTGCTCCACTTCGTCGGCGTCTGCGACCAGATGACTTCCGGGCCGCCGGTGATGGCGTCCGCGCCGACACCCGTGCCGAACTTGCTCCGCCAGCCGAGGCCCTGTTCCTCGAGGGCGGCGCCTTCCGGCGCCGGGCCGACGAATGACGGATCGCCCGCGCCGTGGGTTTTGCCGAAGGTGTGTCCACCGGCGATCAGTGCAACCGTCTCCTCGTCGTTCATCGCCATGCGGTAGAACGTTTCGCGGATGTCCCTAGCCGCCGCGACCGGATCCGGCTTGCCGTTCGGCCCTTCCGGATTGACGTAGATCAAGCCCATCTGCACGGCGGCGAGCGGCTTTTGCAGCTCGCGCTCGCCGCTGTAGCGCTCATCCCCCAGCCATGTCCCCTCGGGACCCCAGAAGAGATCTTCGGGCTCCCACGCGTCCACGCGCCCGCCGCCGAAGCCGAACGTCTTGAAGCCCATCGATTCGAGGGCGACGTTGCCCGCAAGGACTATCAGGTCGGCCCAGGAGATTTTCCGGCCGTATTTCTGTTTAATCGGCCACAGCAGCCGGCGGGCCTTGTCGAGGCTCGCGTTGTCCGGCCAGCTGTTGAGGGGAGCGAAGCGCTGCTGCCCAGAGCCGGCGCCGCCGCGGCCGTCGGCGATGCGGTAGGTCCCTGCGCTGTGCCACGCCATGCGGATCATCAGGCCGCCGTAATGGCCGAAATCGGCCGGCCACCAGTCCTGCGAGTCCGTTATCAGGGCATGAAGGTCCTTGATCACGGCATCCAGGTCGAGGCTCTTGAACTCCTTGGCGTAGTCGAACGCCTCGCCCATCGGATTGGACAGTGTCGAGTGCTGGTGAAGGAGTTGCAGGTTCAACTGGTTCGGCCACCACTCGCGAAGGCTCTTGCCCCTGGCCGTGTGCACGACC
>DASQVN010000634.1:0-10783 GCA_035640755.1 Rhodopila sp. | reverse complement strand
GCGCAGCAATTCGCCGCCGCACACCCCATCGTCGGCCAGCAGCCGCTGCGTCCCGCCCCCACCACCGCCGGCGTCACCCCCGCCGTCGCGCACCAGTTCAATCTTGGCCCCGCGGCCATGCCGCACCCCGCGCCCGGCCCGGCAATCCATCCGCAGGCGAGCACCGCAACCCCGGCACGGCCGCCGTTACCGGCCCTCGGCGGACCGCCGGCACATGCCATGGCGCCTGTGAACGCCGCAGTCCCGCACGCCGGCACGCCTGCCCAGCCCACGCCGCCGAACACTCCTGCACTGGCGCCCGCCAACCCGCCGGCAGGGCCGCACACCACAGCGCTGCCCCCCGGCGCTAGCCCTTCGCCGGCCTCCTCGCCCGCCGTATCCGCGCCATCCGAACCGGGTCACGCCGGCGCCCCGCACACTGCCGCCCCGACCGCACACGCCGCAGCAGTCCCACCGGTGCCCGCAGCCAACGCCAGGCCAGCCGGACTGCCCGAACAAGGGCAACACCATGCCAGCCCTGCCATACCGGCGCCGCAGACTCCCATGGAGCATGCACATATGCCCGGCGCCGAGCACGTCCCGGCCATGACCCAGCCCACCCCGATCCAGCCCACCCCGCCGGCGATCGCGCATCCGCAGCTGCCGCCGCAGCCCCATCCGATACCTACCGCGGCCCCGCCGCAACATTTCGCGCCGCCCGCCCCGGCGCCTCACCCGGCACCACCGCCGCCGGCGGCGCCGCACCAGGGCGGTCACGAAAAGCGGCCCAACACGCCGTGAGCGCCGCCCCGGCGCACCCCGCCGGACCAGCCCAACTTCAGAACGAATCAACCAGCGCGTTGATCTCGCCCAGGTCCATTGTCCCCTGTGCGCATCCCTCGGCAAACCGGAGATGAAAAGCGCGGAGCCTGTCCACCAGAGCCTGCTCATCAAGCGCGGCCCTGATCTGGCCATACTGCTGGCGGAGCAACTGCAGGCGGGCGATCAGCGCGGGAACCTCGTTTCCACCGAACGGCTCGTCAAACAGGATACGGAAATAGAATCCCGCAGACGCTGGCCGGGTGGATGGCTTGACACGTATCGTCGCGATTGTCGTCAGCCAGGTCGTCAGCTCCTGCCGCCAGTGCGGGATCTGCTCCGGCATTGGCACAGCCGCCAGCTTGAGCAGGTGCATGTTGATCGGCACCTCCAGCCCGCTGACGATCTGCTCTGCCCGCCGGCGCGAATAGGCCATGTCCATCAGCCGATCCGGGGCGATCTCATCCAGTTTCATGCCCCTCACTCCACCACGATGCGCGGGCCGCCGCCGCGCGCCGCTCCACTCAGCTTCGCCCAAACCCGTTCCGCCAGTGCCGCATAGGCCTTCCCCGCCTCGCTGTCGGGCGCCGACGCCGCGATCGGCGTGCCGGCATCCGACGCCTCGCGGATATCCAGCAGCAGCGGAATCTCCCCCAGGAACTCAGCCCCCAGGCGCGCAGCCTCCTTGCGCGCGCCGCCGTGCCCGAAGATGTCGGAGCGGTGGCCGCAGTTCGGGCAGCAGAAGAAGCTCATGTTCTCAACCAGGCCCAGCACCGGCACCCGCGTCTTCTCGAACATCCGCACCCCGCGCCGCGCGTCCAGCAGCGCGATGTCCTGCGGCGTGGAGACGATCACCGCCCCGCTCAGCGCCACCCGCTGCGCCATGGTCAACTGTGCATCCCCGGTGCCCGGCGGCATATCGACCACCAGCACATCGAGCGTCCCCCACTCGACCTGGCCCATCATCTGCTCCAGCGCCCCCATCACCATCGGGCCGCGCCAGATCATCGGCGTCTCCTCATCCACCAGGAAGCCGATCGACATGCACGTCAGGCCCCAGGCCCGCAACGGCATCATCTTCTCGTTCCTGACCTCCGGCTTCCGCTTCATCCCGAGCATCCGCGGCAGGCTCGGCCCGTAGATGTCGGCATCCAGCAGCCCAGTCTTCAGCCCGCGCGCGGCCAGCGACACCGCCAGGTTCACCGCCACCGTAGACTTGCCGACGCCGCCCTTGCCCGACGCCACCGCGACGATCGCCTTCACGTCTGCCAGCAGCGGCCCACCCTTGCCGCCCCCCTGAGCCGGAGCCTGCGGCCGCGCCGCCCGCGCAGCCGGCGCCGGCTTGTGCGCCGTCAGCACCGCCGTCGCGTTGCTCACGCCTGGGTGCCGGCGCAGCACTGCTTCTACTTCCTTGCACACCGGCTCCATCGCCTGGGCATGGGCCCGGTCGGTCAGCAGGCTGACCTGCACCAGCCCACCCCGCACCTCCAGCCCCTCCACCACCCCGGCAGTCACGATGTCATGCCCGGAGGCCGGGTCCTTGATGGCACGCAATGCATCCCGCAGCGCGTCGGCAGAGACATCAACCATGGCGTTCCGAACCCTTACTTGCAAAGCTGCGACGACCGGCGGATAAGCGCCGCGTGCGGGCGTCGTTCCACGTCGATATGGCGCATCACAGGGGTTCCGCCAACCGCAGTCAGACAGGAGCGTTTGCGCACCCATGCCTTTGAACAACGGCGGCCCCGGCCAAACACCCGGACCGTGGGGCACCCCGCCAGGCGGCGCCGACAACCGCAACTCCGCCCATGCCACAGACCCCGATCCCTGGGGGCCAGGTGGAGGGAGGGCAGGCGGCGAGGGCCAGGGCGGAGGCGGACAACGCGGCGACCGCCCCGGCACCCGCAGGCCGGGCGGCGACAACCCGTTCGGCGCCGGCCGCTCCGACCTCGACCATCTGATCGAGGAGGCGCAGCGCTTCATCCGGCGCCTGATCGGCGGCGGCCCGAGCGGCCGCGGCCCTGGCCGCACCGGCCTGCCGTTCCGTGGCGGCACGCCCCTGCTGTTCCTCGGCCTGCTGGTCCTCGCCATCTGGCTGCTCAGCGGCTTCTACCGCGTCCAGCCGGATGAGCAGGGCGTGGTGCTGCGCTTCGGCGCCTATTCCTACTGGACTCCACCCGGCCTGCACTGGCACCTGCCCTGGCCGATCGAGTCCGTGCGCCTACCCACCGTCACCCGCATCAACCGCACCGAGATCGGCTTCCGCTCCACCCCCGGCACCGCACCGATGGAAACCGGCCGGGACTCCGGCGTCGCCAGCCGCAACGTCACGGCGGAGAGCCTGATGCTGACTGGCGATGAGAACATCGTCGACATCGACTTCACCGTCTTCTGGCGCATCAGCAGCGCCCCCGACTTCCTGTTCAACACCGCCAACCCGGAAGCCCTGGTGCGCGCCGTCGCCGAAAGCTCGATGCGCGAGGTGATCGGCCGTACCCCGATCCAGCCCGCCCTCACCCAGGCCCGCGCCCAGATCGAGACCGACGTGCTGCACGAGAGCCAGAACATCCTCGACCGCTACAAGGCCGGGATCGAGGTCACCCAGGTGCAGCTCCAGCGCGTCGATCCCCCCGCCGCCGTCATCGAGAGCTTCCGCGACGTGCAGCGCGCCAACACCGATGCCGAACGCATGCGCAACGAGGCCGAGGCCTACCGCAACGACATCGTGCCCCGCGCCCGCGGCGACGCTGCCCGCATCGTCGCCGAGGCCGAGGGCGCGAAATCCGCCGCTGTCGCGCAGGCCACTGGTCAGGCGCAGCGCTTCGACAGCGTGCTGAAGGCCTACCAGGCCGCCAAGGACGTCACGCTGCGCCGCATGTATCTCGACACGATGCAGGACATCCTGAGCCATTCGCAAAGCCTGATCGTCGATGACAAGCTGAAGGGCCTGGTCCCCTACCTGCCGCTGAACCTGCCGCCACCCAATCAGGCCCCACCCAATCAGACATCGGCCGCCCGCCCTGCCGAGGGCGCGAAGCCCGAGGGGACCAGACCCGAGGGGACCAGACCGTGAGGCCCGCCGCCATCGCCATCACCGCCGCGCTGATCGTCGCGGCAATCCTGGTCAACGCCAGCCTCTATACAGTCAGTCAGACCCAGCAGGCGCTGGTCGTCCAGTTCGGTGAGGTCGTGCCCCCGGTGGTCGACACCCCCGGCCTGCACATGAAGATCCCGCTGGTGCAGAACGTCATCTCCTTCGACCGCCGCCTGCTGGGCGTCGAGCTGCCCGGTGAGGAAGTGATCCTCGGCGACCAACGCCGCCTGATCGTCGACAGCTTCGCCGTGTTCCGGATCACCAACCCGCTGAAGTTCTACCAGGCGGTCGGCCCGGTGCCCGACAGCATCCGCGGCCGGCTGAATTCCATCGTCACCGCCAGCCTGCGCCGCGTGCTGGGAAACAACAAGCTGCTCGATGTGCTGTCGATCGACCGCGAGCGCATCATGTCCACCATCCGCGGCCAGGTGAACACCGAGATGCAGAACTTCGGCGTCACGGTTGACGACGTGCGCATCCGCCGAGCCGACCTGCCGCCGGAAAACACCCAGGCGATTCTCTCGCGCATGCAGTCCGAGCGTCAGCGCGTCGCCGCCCAGGCCCGCGCCGAGGGTGCCGAGGCCTCGGCCCGGATCCGCGCCGATGCCGACCGCGATCGCACCGTCCTGCTCGCCACGGCCAAGGCCACCGCCGACCAGCTCCGCGGCCAGGGCGAAGCCGAGGCCACGAACACCTATGCCCAGGCTTTCGGCCAGGACCCCGGCTTCTTCGCCATCTGGCGCACCCTGCAAGGCTACCGTGACGCCTTCGCCGCCAACGGCTCCCGCCTGATCCTCACCCCCGACAACGACTACCTGCGCTACCTGCAGGCGCTGCCGGCCGGCAAGTAGCGCGTGATCGGTCGAGGCGGATTCGTAAGACACCGTCAATCACACGACGCACGCGCAAGCAATCTGGTATAAGTTGCCGACTTGTCATACCAGACCCACATTTGGCCAGACCCACATCCGGCTCATCCGCCAGGGAACCCAAACATGCGCCTGACTCGTCCAGCCCTCGCCCGTGCCGCCCTCCTCGGCGCGTGCCTCGCCTTGATCACCCCAGTCCCGACAGGCGCGCTGATCGGCCAGGCCGTGGCCCGCCCGGCGCCGGACAGCTTCGCCGATCTCGCCGAGAAGCTGCTCCCCGCCGTCGTCAACGTCTCCTCCAGCCAGACCATCACCGCGAAGAACATGCCCAACCTGGGCCCGGAAATGCCGATGTTCCCCCCGGGATCCCCGTTCGAGCAATTCTTCAAGAACTTCATGAACCGTGACCGCCCAGGGGGACAGGGGGGCCAAGGGGGCGGCCAGAATGACCAGCCCCGGCCCGAACGCCGCGCGCAAAGCCTCGGCTCCGGCTTCATCGTCGATCCCGCCGGCTATATCGTCACCAACAATCACGTGATCGAGGGCGCGGATGAGGTCTCGGTCACCCTGCAGGACAACACCACCCTCAAGGCCAAGGTCGTCGGCCGCGACGAAAGCGGCGACATCTCCCTGCTGAAGGTCGATACCGACAAACCCCTGCCCACCGTCGGCTTCGGCGACTCAAGCCAGATGCGCGTCGGTGACTGGGTGCTCGCCATCGGCAACCCGTTCGGCCTGGGCGGCAGCGTCACCGCCGGCATCGTCTCGGCCCGTGGCCGCGACATCCACCAGGGCCAGTACGACGATTTCATCCAGACCGACGCCGCCATCAACCGCGGCAACTCCGGCGGCCCGCTGTTCAACATGAACGGCGAGGTCATCGGCATCAACACCGCCATCTTCTCCCCCTCCGGCGGCTCGATCGGCATCGGCTTCTCGATCCCGTCCAACATGGCGAAGAACATCGTCGCCCAGATCAAGCAATACGGCCACGCCCGCCGCGGCTGGCTCGGCGTGAAGATCCAGCAGGTGACGCCCGACATCGCCGAAAGCCTCGGCCTGAAGGACGCCGCCGGCGCCATGGTCGCCGGTGTGACCGACGGCGGCCCGGCCGACAAGGCCAAGCTCCGTCCCGGCGACATCATCCTGAAGTTCGACGGCCAGGACGTGAAGCAGATGCACAACCTGCCGCGCATCGTCGCCGACACGGACGTGGGCAAGAGCGTCCCCGTCGTCGTCTGGCGCGACGGCAAGGAAACCATGCTCGACGCCACCCTGGCCGAACGGCCGAGTGATGAGCAGCTTGCGGCGGCCGATGCCACCAAGGCGCCGGATGCCGCGCGCCCGACCGACCTCGCCGGCCTGGGGATGAAGATCGCCCCGATCGCCCAGGACATGAAGGACAAGTACCAGCTCCAGGACAACCAGAAGGGCGTCGTGATCACCGATGTCTCGCCCAACAGCGCCGCATCGGAGCGTGGCCTGAAAGCCGGTGACGTGATCACCGAGGTGCAGCAGAACCAGGTCGCCTCCCCGGCCGACGTCCAGCAGCAGATCGACGCCGCCCGCAGGGCTGACCGCAAGTTCGTGCTGATGCTGATCCAGCGCGACGGGGCCGTGCAGTACGTTCCGCTGCCGCTGAACAAGGCCGCCGCCAAGGACCGGAAGCCCGGCTGATCCATGTCCTGGTCGGCCAGCCAGTACGCCACGTTCGAGAGGGAGCGCACCCGCCCGGTGCGCGACCTGCTGAACGCGGTGGGAACCGCCCCGGTCCGCCGTGCCATCGACCTCGGCTGCGGCCCCGGCAACTCGACCGAGGTGCTCGCCGCACGCTTCCCCGATGCCGCCATCCAGGGCCTCGACAGCTCGCCCGACATGATCGAGGCCGCCCGCAAGCGCCTGCCCGGCATCAGTTTCGAGCTCGCCGACATCAGCAGCTTTCACGGCACGGGCCTCGACGTCATCCTGGCCAATGCCGTGCTGCAATGGGTCCCGCATCACGAGAAGCTGCTGCCGCGCCTGATGGAAAGCCTCGCGCCCGGCGGCAGCCTCGCCGTGCAGATGCCCGACAACCTCGAGGAACCGGCGCACCGCCTGATGCGCGAGCTTGCCGCTATCCCGCGCTTCGCCACCCAGCTCGCCGGCGCCGCAAATTCACGCCAGCCGCGCCTGGACGCCGCCTGGTACTACCGGCTGCTGCGCCCGCTCACCAGCCGGCTCGACATCTGGCGCACCACCTATCATCACATCCTGCCCGGCGGCCCCGACGCCGTTGTGGAATGGTTCAAGGGCAGCGGCCTGCGCCCCTTTCTCGCCCCGCTGGACGAGCAGGCGCGGCAGGAATTCCTGCACGACTACCGCACCGCCCTTGCCGACGCCTACCCGCAGCTTCCCGACGGCTCGGTCATGCTGCCGTTCCCGCGGCTGTTCTTCGTCGCGGTGCGATAGGTCCGGCCATCCCCGTCTCGTGCGAACCGCTCGGCGGCCGGCCGCTTCCCGTCATTTCGCGCGCGGGCCGGCATCACCTCTTTGCCCACCGCGCCCGGGAAGGTCGGGGGAACGCTCCAGTCTCTCAATGCAACTGCGCCAGCGGCCTGATCTCAAGGTCCGCCACCAGACGCTTGCCCTTCGTCTCCGGCCCGACCAGCAGGGCAACCACAAAGCTCACCAACCCGCCCGTGGTAAAGATCAGCATCGGCACGGCAAAGCCCCATCCCAACCCCACCGCAAGATAGGTGAGGACCGGAGCTATCAGCCCGCCGAATATCGCGCCCTGATGATAGCAGAAGGCGGCCGCTGTCGCACGCACCTCGGTCGGGAAGCGCTCCGTCAGGTAGCTCGGGTTCTGCCCGTAGATCGCGCCGGCCAGTGCGCCCTGCAGGGTGAAGCCAGCGGTGATCAGCAGATAGTCGCTGGTCAACAGATACATCGGTGTAACGATCAGCCCGAGCAAGGCCGGAATAATCATCGCCCAACGGCGGCCGACGATATCCGCGACCCATCCCCACAGGAAGCTGGCGACGAACGTCACCGCATTCGTCAGGATCAGCGGCAGCCCCACCAGGGCCGGTGACAGATGCAGGTCCTTGGTCAGCCAGGTCGCAAACAACCCAAAGACCGAGTAGTACACGACGAAGCCCGAGGCCATCCACCAGCAGGCGGTGAATGTGTTCCACAGCATGTCGCGGCGGAAGATCGCGAACAGCGGTGCTCGTACTTCGGCTTGCTGCTGCCTCTGCTGGGCCCGGTTCTCGACCCACACCTCAGGCTCCTTCACATAGAACCGGATCCAGACCACGGTCAGTGCCGGCAGCACGCCGATCCACAGCATCCCGCGCCAGCCGATCAGGTCGAACAGGGTGGCATAGAGCAATGCGGACAGCAGATACCCGAGCGCCCACGACCCCTGCAGGATGCTCGACATCAGCCCGCGTGAGCGCGCCGGCCAGGTCTCCATTGCCAGCGCCGCGCCCGCCGGCCATTCCGCGCCCATGCCGATGCCAAGCAGGGTCCGGAAGATCAGCAGGAAAATGAACGTTGGCGAGAAGCCGGCAATGAAATTGCAGATCGAATACCACAGGATCGAGATCATCAGCGGCGCCTTGCGCCCCAGCCGGTCCGCCATCCAGCCGGAACTGACGGCCCCGATCAGCCGCATCCACAACGTCAGGGTGAACACCAGCGTCACAGCCGTCAGCGGCGCATTGAACTCCTTGCTGATCGGCACCAGCAGCAGCAGAAACACCGTGAAGTCGAAGGCGTCCAGCGTCCACCCCAGCCAGGCGGCGATATAGGCATTCCACTGGTCGCGCGTCGGTTCCTTCCACCATGGCACGGCCAGCCGGTCGGATGCGTCAGCAGACATGGATGCAACTCCCTGTATTTATTTTTAAAGTGCAACGTATAGCCCGGATGCAGCTATCGCGCGGCGCCGATCAGGGGGGCGCGTCCCAGGGCTGTCAAATCAAAAGCAGCGCAGACCGGCATGAGCCGAGCACCCGGACCGGGGAGCCGAAGCAACCGCCGGGCATTCCGCCGCGTAAGAGAGCCATCCTCTCGCCGAAAGCAGGATCACGCGCCGTGTCATCCGAAACCATCGCCCAAGCCAAGCCCTTCGAACGCGCCCAGCAGGCCGAGGCGCGCCTGCCGCACAGGCAGACCCGTGGCCTGAAGGAGATTCTCGACATCGAGGAGTTCCAGGCCCGCGCGCGCCGGATCCTCCCCCGCGCCATCTACGGCTACGTCGCCAACGGCGCCGAGGATGAGGTCACACTCGCCACCAACCGCGCCGCCTTCCGCGACTACCGCCTGGTGCCGCGGGTCCTGCAGAACGTGCAGAGCCGCAGCCAAGCCGTCTCGCTGTTCGGCCAGACCTACGCCGCGCCGTTCGGCATCGCGCCAATGGGCGGCGCCGCCGCCGTCACCTTCGACGCCGACCTGATGATGGCCCGCGCAGCCGCCAAATCCGGCATCCCCTTCGTCCTCAGCGGCAACTCCATCACGCCAATGGAGGAAGTCACCCAGGTCCACCCCGGTGCCTGGTTCGCCGCCTACCAGTCCCCCAACACCGAAGCGATCGCGGGCATGGTCCGCCGCGCCGCCGCCGCCGGCTTCACCGCCTTCCTGCTCACCGCCGATGTCCCGGTCGGCTCCAACCGCGAAAACGACGCCCGCACCGGCTTCAGCCAGCCGATCCGGCTGAACCGGAAGATCGTCCTCGACGGTCTGCAGCACCCGCGCTGGCTCGCCGGCACCGCCGCGCGCACCTTGCTGAAGCGCGGCATCCCGCACATTGACGACCTGGAGTATAGCGGCGGCCCCAGCCTATTTTCCCGCCGCGTCCGCAAGATCGCCTCGCACACCAGCCTGTCCTGGGAACATGTGCGCCTGATCCGCAGGCTCTGGACAGGTCCATTCATCATCAAGGGCATTCTCTCGCGCGCCGATGCCCGGATGGCGCGCGAATGCGGCGCCGACGGCATCGTCGTCTCCAACCACGGCGGCCGGCAGCTCGATTCCGCCGCTACCCCGCTGCAGATCCTGCCCGACATCATGACCGAGGCGCGCGGCCTCGCCGTCATGATCGACAGCGGCTTCCGCCGGGGCACCGACGTCCTCACCGCCCTCGCCCTTGGTGCCCAGTTCGTGCTCATCGGCCGCCCGTTCCTGTTCGCCTGCTGCTGCGCCGCCGAAGCCGGTGTGCTGCGCGCCATCGACCTGCTCGCCCAGGAAGTCGACCGCGATATGGCGCTCCTCGGTCTGCACGCGCTCGATGAAGTCGGCCCCGACATGCTGCAGAGCGTCCACGGCTCCGCCGCCACCGGCGTGGCCACCTGACCCACGCCCGCCGCAGCCGCCACTGTACCACAATCAGCCAGACGGTCCACGCCACGGCCAGGATCCGAAACAAACGGGAACGCACCAGTCATGACCTGTATCGGGCGGCACACCATCCATCTCGCCATCATTGCGGCGGCCGTGTCCGGGGCAACAGGCACGCGTGCCGCAACCCTCACCACCGCGCCGTACGGCACCACGCAGGACGGCAGGCCGGTCAATCTCTACACCATGACCACCACGCGCGGCCTGAGTGTGCAGTTCATCAGCTATGGCGGCCGGCTGACCCGGATCCTGGCGCCCGACCGCAGGGGCCATGCCGCGGACATCCTCCTCGGCTTTCCAACGCTCGCCGACTATGAGGCCAAGGGCGGCGGGCATGCCTTCTATTTCGGCGCACTGGTCGGCCGCTACGCCAACCGCATCGCGCACGGCCGTTTCACGCTGGAGGGGCACGAATACACGCTGCCTATCAACAACCCGCCCAATTCGCTTCACGGCGGCACGAAGGGCTTCGACACGCTGCTCTGGAACGTTGAGCCCGTCACCACCTCGGGCCAAGCGGTGTCCGCCAGGCTCTCGCTCACCAGCCCGGACGGGGACCAGGGCTTTCCCGGCACGCTCCACGTCACCGTGACCTACGCCCTGTCCGACGACAACGCCCTGTCGCTGCAGTACGAGGCGA
>DASQVN010000633.1:0-6038 GCA_035640755.1 Rhodopila sp. | reverse complement strand
CCTCGTCGTGATCGGCGCAATCGCCATGATGGCCTTCACCGCCGCCGCGTTCCAGGAAACCGACGGGTTCAGGAAATTCACCGACGCCGGTGCCGTTGCGGCGGGGTTGGAGGCACATGCGGGCCGGGCGGCGGGCGTGATGTTCGCACTGGCGCTGCTGGATGCGAGCATCATCGGCGCCGCGGCGGTGTCACTTTCCACCGCCTATGCCATTGGCGACCTGTTCGCGGTCCGGCACTCGCTGCATCGCAGGCCGACCGAGGCCCGGGGCTTCTATCTGGTCTATGCCGGGCTGATCGGGTTGGCCGCGCTGCTGGTCCTGTTCGGCAGTGACTCACTGCTCGGGTTGTTGACCAATGCGGTGCAGACGCTGGCGGGCGTTCTGCTGCCGTCCGCGACGGTGTTCCTGCTGCTGCTGTGCAACGACAAGGCGGTGCTGGGGCCGTGGGTGAACGGGCGCTGGCGGAACCTCTTTACCGGGGCGGTGATCTGGGTGTTGGTCATGCTGTCGATCATCCTGACCGCAGCAACGGTGTGCCCTGAGATGAGCGGTGAAACGATCCTGGGTGTGCTTGGCGGCGGGACCGCGGTGGGTTTGGTCGCGTTCGGCGGACTGAGCATCGTTCGCCAGGCACGCCGTCCGGCACGCGCCGGTGAACCCGCGAATGCCGTACGTGGGATCAGCCTACCGCGGTCCGCCTGGAGAATGCCGCCGCTTGCCAGCTTGCCCGCGCCACACCTTACGCTGGCCACGCGGCTTTGGATGGCGGTGCTGCGGGGCTATCTGGTCATCGCGGTCCTGATGGTGGCGTACAAGCTGTTCCAAGTCGCGTGTGGTTTGTAGGAGGCTGGACTGGCGGTGCCGCATGAGTCCGGAGAGATGACGGGCACCTGCCGTGTGCTTTCACCTACACCCGCCGGCGTGCGACCTCCGCCTCGATCAGATCGAGCCCGAGCCCCGGCGCGGTCGGCAGATGGAACAATCCATCCATCGGCCTTGGCGGATTGGCGAAGATGGCGTGCCGCCGCGGCGAGGGATCATCCCATTCGCAGGGCTTCGTGGCGTGCGGCTGGGCGGCACAGACGTGCAGGTTCGCGAGATGGCCAACGGTCGGTTGCGTCTGATGCGGCACGAGTTCCACGCCGTGTGCCTGGCAAAGCGCCGCGCAGCGGAGCAGCCCGGTGACGCCGCCCATTTTCACGATATCGGGCTGCACCATGCGCACGCCGGCCTCGATCAGGTCAGCAATTGCGGCGGTGGTGTAGCTCTGCTCCCCGGCGGACACGGTGATGTCGAGCTTGCGAGCGAGCACCCCCAGATCGCGGACGTGGTAGTGCTGCAATGGCTCCTCGAACCACCAGTAGCCGAGTTCTTCGAGTGCCCGGCCGACCCGCACGGCGCCGCCGAAGGAGAGGCCGTTGTTGGCGTCGAAGGCAAGCGGGAAGTCGTCGCCGACAAGCCGGCGTACCGCGCAGGCCTTGGCGATGTCGCCCGGAATGTCGTGGTCCGGTTCGGTGCGGTCATTGTCGAAGCGTATCTTGATTGCGGCAGGATTGTCGCGCATCCGCTGCTCGACGACACGGCAGACCTCGTCCACGCTGCGCTGGCCCGCGCCATTTCGTCCGATGGAGGCATAGAACGGGAGCGCGGTGCGCCACGCGCCGCCGAGGAGCTTATGGATCGGCTGGCCGAGCAGTTTGCCTTTGAGGTCCCACAACGCGATGTCGATCGCAGCCAATGCGCCCGAAAGCGCACCTTCGGGACCGAGCTTGACGAGGCGATGCATGAGCCGGTCCTGCAGCACGGCGTGATCCAGCGGGTCGGCGCCGATGAGGGCGGGGGCGATATCGTGCTCGATCATGTCCAGGGATGCGCGGCCACCCTGCATCGGCGACGCTTCCCCAAGCCCGGCCAACCCGCCCTCGACGAACACGCGGACAAAGGCGCTGCGGGCACTCGGCTTGTCCTCCGGCGCCCATTGGATCTGGACGGTCTCGACGCGCTCGATTTTCATGGCTGGGTCCTCGCTGTGCGTTCGGCTGTGCGTTGGGTGGATTCGTCGATCAGGTGCTTGGCAATACCGCGCCCCCGCTGCGCGGGCCGTGTGCGGGCCCTCATATCTCTGCACAGCGGTTTTGACAGGTTGCATGGTGGCTTCCCCGGACCGCCTGTCAGCCGAGGTGAGGTACTGCGCGAAAGAGCCGGTTCCGACCCAAGCCGGTCACCAGGGCGTCGAGTGAGCGATCCCGAAAGCGGACGGAGAGGCCGGCTGCATTCGTCCGGCAGCCAACGGAGTGCAGGCCCTTATCCAGCCTCCTGGACCAGATCACTCCCCACCATAGTGCGAACTTTCGCGGCAAGATCTGATGTGGCGAATGGCTTGGTCATCACCGCCATGCCCGTCCCGACCAGGCCTTTGCCAGACAGGACGGTGTCAGCATAACCCGTGATGAACAGGACCTTCAATCCCGGTCGCTGCTCCCGCGCCGCGTCCGCCAACTGCCGCCCGTTCATGCCACCCGGAATGCCGACATCGGTGACCAACAGGTCGACCTCCGCCAGCGAACTCAGGGTCTGCAGGGCAGACGGGCCGTCCCAGGCCACTTGCACCGTATAACCGAGATCGGTCAGCACCTCCGAGATCAGCATGCGAACGGGCGGCTCGTCATCGACCACCAGCACCGTTCCTTGTGCTGTGGCCTGCGTGGGTGTTGCCGCCGCACGTTCGTGTGGGCTTGCCCCCTCCGCGCCCTCGTGGCGGGGCAAGTAGAGCCGCACCGCCGTGCCCCGGCCGACCGTGCTGCTGACCTGCACGTGGCCGCCCGACTGCTGCACGAAGCCGTAGATCATGGACAAGCCGAGCCCGGTACCCTGCCCCAGTGGCTTGGTGGTGAAGAACGGGTCGAAGATGCGGGCGATCACCTCTGGCGGCATGCCGCAGCCCGTGTCGATGACGCCGAGCATGGCATAGTCGCCCGGCTTCGCCTCGGGCAGAGCGGCCGCCTGCGCCAGGGTGAGCCGCGTGTTTTCCGTCTCGATCGTCAACTGCCCGCCCTCCGGCATGGCGTCCCGGGCATTGATGCACAGATTGAGTAGCGCGTTCTCGAGCTGGTGCGGGTCGCACAGGGTGAGCCAGAGCTCCGTCTGCAACACGGTCCCGATGGCGATCCCGGGACCCACCGTGCTGCGGATCAGCTCAGCCATGCCCGCGACCAGCGTATTGAGGCTGGTCGGCTGCGGGTCGAGCGTCTGCCGCCGTGCGAAGGCGAGCAGGCGTTGGGTCAGCGCCGCCGCGCGCTGAGCGCCCTGCTGGGCCATGCTGATGTAACGGCCGAGCTGCTCGATCCGGCCTTGGGCCAGGCGGGCCTGCAGGAGCTCAAGGCTCCCCACGATGCCGGTGAGCATGTTGTTGAAGTCGTGCGCCAGCCCGCCGGTCAGCTGGCCTACCGCCTCCATCTTCTGCGCTTGCGCGAGCGCCGCCGCGATCTTCTGCCGCTCTCGCTCGGTTTCTTCCAGGGCGGCGGTGCGCTCCTGAACGCGCGCCTCCAGCCGCGCCGCCTCCCGCTCGGCGGCCCCTGCCTGCTCAGCCAGATAGTCGCGCACCTGCCGCTGCCGTTGACGGGCCCGCAGCGCCGAACGCACGGCGCTGACCAGGCTGAAGGCGGCGAGCGGCCGCTCCAGGAACATCACGTTGCCGAGCTTGCCCGGCAGGTTCAGCTCGGCCACCTGCCGCCGGGCGGCAATGCCTGCCTGGGTCAACACGATGAAGGGCAGATCCGACCAGGGCGGCTGCGCCGCGAGGCGCGCAGCCAAGCCGTTCAGGTCGGCCCGGAACAGCGCCTCGTCGGCCAGCAGTACGGCGCCTGCCGTGTCGTCCAGCGCGGCCCGCAACTCGTCGAGTGTCTGGTAAATGCGGCTCGCGATGCGTTCCGCCGACAACAGGGCGGCGGCGCCCTCGGCATCCCGCCCGGTCGGGGTCAGGATCAGCACAGGTCCGGCAGGTGGTGCCCCGAGGCGGTCAGGCACCGGACGGACGTTCTTGCAGCAGCGGCCCGGCCTCGCCGGTGTAGGTCGGGTTGCCCGTTAGCACGCCGTGAAAGCCGGTCAGCGGCTCGCCGATGCGGACGCCGCTGTGGTCGATGCGAAACTCGCGGATGGTGTCCTCATGCTCGCCGCCGCGGTTCTTCAGCACGGAAATCGCTTTGCGCACCCGCGCGTCCGCCTCGAAGAAGCGCAGCAACAGCACGGCGTCGGCGACGTAGCTGATAGCAAGGTTGCCATCCACGCTGCCGACCAGCCCTTGTTGGACGTTGAGCAGCAGTGTCGCCACACCTTGTTGGTTCAAAAAGGACAGCAATTCATGCAGCTGCAGGATGAGCTCCTTTTCCTGCGGCATGGCGGCTTGGTACCCGCTCAGCGAGTCGATCACGACCATGCGCAGGTTCTTGCGTTCGACCTCATCCCGGATCATCGCCGCGAACTCGCCGGGCGAAGTCTCGGCCGGATCGATCTGACGCAGCAGTAGGTCGCCGTCATCGATGCACTTCTGCAGTGCCAGGCCCTGCTTGGCGGCGCGGGTCAGTAGCGTGCCGACCCGCTCGTCGAACTGGTAGACCGCCGTGCGCTCGCCCCGGGCGCAGGCGGCCGCGACGTATTGCAGCGCCAGCGTGGTCTTGCCGGAGCCCGCCGGGCCGGTGATCAGGGTGCAGGTGCCCCGCAGCGGCCCGCCGCCGAGCAAGGTGTCCAATTCGGGCACGCCGCTCGGCACCGGGTCGCCGAGGAAGGGCCGATGGTGTTCGGCGGCGACCAAACGGGGGAACACCTCCAGCCCACCGCGGCGGATCGCGAGGTCATGGAAGCCGGCACGGAAATCGGACCCGCGCATCTTCTGCACCTGCAGGCGCCGCCGGGCCGTGCCGAAGTGCAGTGTCAGCCGTTCCAAGGTGATCACCCCGTGCGAAATGCTGTGCAGCTGCAGGTCCTGCCGCCCGTTACCCCCGGTGAGGTCATCGAGAAACAGCACCGTCGCATTGCGCCCGGCAAAGAACTGCTTGAGCGCCAGGATCTGCCGACGGTAGCGCAGGGGGGCCTGCGCCAGCAGGCGCATCTCGGACAGGCTGTCGAACACGACCCGTGTCGGGTTGAATCGCTCAATCTCGTCGGTGATCAGTTTCACCGTCTCGCCGAGTTCCACCTCCCATGGGTGCAGCAGCGTCATCTCGCGACCGGCACTGAAGACGCTTTCGGCCGAGGCGAGCTCAAAGACATCGATGCCGTCCAGCGTCAGTCCGTGAGAGGCGACCACGGCTTCCAACTCTTCCTGGGTTTCCGACAAGGTCACATAGAGGCACCGCTCTCCCGCTGACCGCCCCGCGAACAAGAACTGCAGGGCTAGGGTGGTCTTGCCGGAGCCCGGCATGCCCTCGATCAGGTAAAGGCGGTTGGGCGCCAGGCCGCCGCCAAGGATATCGTCCAGCCCGGAGATGCCGATGGAGATCTTGGCGGGCGGCTGGGCGAGTGTCGGAGAGTCAGACATTTGGCCTCCTACTTGGCGCGACCCAAGGGGCGCCGCGGTCCGGTACTGCCATGAGATCGTGGCGGGGAAGGCGGCGCAGCGTGGTCGCGCTCGATCAGCAGCCGTAATCCCGTCCGGACCACCTCGCTGGCGCTCGAATAATGGCCGGACCTAACCTGCTCCCGGATGTACCGGTCGAGCTCCGGGGTCAGCGAGAAGTTGCGGGTCGGTGTGCTGGACATGAACCAGCATCGCCGACCGGCAGGGTGTTGTCAAAGATCAGCAGCTGCTCAGGATGGCGCGCTCTGCTCCCGAGGACCGGCTCCGGCATGACCAGCCATCAGCAAATGTCCGGCCTTGATACGTTACCGCCCGGAAACTGACAGACGGCTTTCCACCCCAAGCGGCTGTTCGAAGAAACTGACCTTCGCCCGGACCGAAGCGGAATGAGGTCCAGGGCGGAAAACCGCTCCGGCACCCGCTCAAAACCTTGTATCTAGTGTGGTGGTTCCGAAGTCCGCC